>NZ_JAQYUU010000001.1:921187-1228249 GCF_028728205.1 Clostridium sp. 'White wine YQ' | reverse complement strand
AAAGTTAAAAAATTTGATTTGAATCTTATAAAGAAAATATCAGATGAAGCAATAGAAATGAATCCATTAAATGAAGACTTTGAGGAAGTATATTCAAAAGCAAATATATTAGATAAATTAGTGCTTAGAACAAATCTAAAGGTATATAGCTATGAAGATAAGTTAGGTATTATATGGAAAGAAAATTTAAGAGATGACTATGTGAATTTACGCAGCTTATACTTTCAAGATGGTTTTGAAGAGTTTCCTCTAAATGAGTTTAAATCAAATAAATTCTATTCCTTTGAAACTACTGCAACTGAAGATAATACAGAACTATTAAATAAGATTGGTTTTCAAATTTCAGATGAGAGCATCGTTCTCCTTAAAAAATTAGGAAAAGTTAATCTGATAAAAGCTGAGGATGTGGAGTTTAAAGTAGTTCAAAGCAATGTAGATATAAAGACTCGTGTGGAAATACAAAATTCTATCTTTAAGGATGTAAATAGATCAGATTTAAAGGTAGCAGATATAGTTAATGATATGAAGCAGTCTTATTATATCGATGATCTGTCTATTTTGATTATGCATAAAGGCTTAGCAATAGGATATGGACAAGTGATATATTTGAATAAACAATATCTTGTTGTTAATTTTGGAATAATCGATGGATATAGAAAAAAAGGGTACGGACGAATACTCTTAAACAGAATAATAGCAACATGTGCTGATAAAAATATTAAGGATTTATATATTAGAGTTTCTGAAAAAAATACTCCAGCAGTAAACCTATATAATTCAGTAGGTTTTAATTATTATAATAAAGTTGTTGGATGGATTAGATAAAAAGAGGCAGGATTATTCCTACCTCTTTTTATTTCTTTTCTATTTTGGGCAAAACACTTTTTGTACTACCTTTTATTGGGAAAACAAAAAGTAAAAAACCTATAAATGCAATGAATAGACTTAATTTTACGTTTAGTCTAAACATTGCTGCTAGTCCAGAAATACCAAATAGTCCTATTAAGTCACTATATTCTATGGTGGTACCATGCTGTAGCATCATAATTTCAACAACCAAAAGTTGAGAAATTATTGCTGAAATAAAAGTACATGCAGCTATAATCCATCTTGTTGCACTACCTAATTTTCCTTTAAAAAGATAATAAGATTTTAATAGTCCAAGGCTTAATAAAGTAGAGAAAATCGCTGCTAAATTATTAGATAAATACACTTGAGCAAAGCTCCAAGGTATTGAGATTAGAATACCACCTATTAACGCACCAATAGCTCCTCTAAGATAATTTTTATTTTCTGATTCATATTCTCTTGCTGCTGTCTCAATCATTTCGACCTGTTGGGTGTAACATTCACTATGTGCTGAATACATTACATTTTCAAAGTATATAGTTTCATTTGCATTATCATGACCACAGAATATGCAGCATTCCTTACCTTTTATTCCTAAAGAGTTTAAAAGATTAGTTAGATTAATTAGTAAGTTATTCATGGTTTCAATTTTAGTGCGTCTATAATTCTCTTTAAATTTTATAATTAGCATATCATGGTCGAATAAAAAACTACTAATTTTTAATAGCTTCTTATTATAAGTTAAGTGATTTAAAACCTGGTTCTTATTTTCTTCACTAATGGATGGTAATGGACAAATAAAAATTTTCACTCCTTGTCCAGATATCACAGTAAATAAGTAGTTGTTCTCTTCTCCAGATGCAATGTTCTTTTCGAATTTCCAACCTTTTAGTGAAGCAAATTCTTTAAGTTTTGAAAGTGCCATTTAATTCTATCTCCTTAAAGTATAAAATTTATCGTATATTTTAATAAATAGATATATATTTTTTTTACTATACAAGATAATGAATTGAAAATTATAACAATATTACTGTTACATAGGTTTATATTACTATTGTATAATGATTTTACAGTATATTACAATTATTACATATTATAGAATTAAAAATGCCTATGGCGTAGTATCTCCATAGGCTAAATAATTATAAAATTAGTTAAATAATATACTGGGGATTATAACAAATCATCAGTTGGTACATAGGAAGTTTTAGTACCTAGTACAGATGATGTTAGTTTATCACTAAAATATCCCCTATCACTTATGTCACGTTTTTTATCCTTTGTATTTTCTGGATTAACATACTTATCTGGATGATCTGTTACTTTAGCATCGTACATACTATCACTCCTTTTATGATAGTATTCTTCTTTTTTATATTTTTTATGAATAATTTATACATCAATTTTATTAAACTCTTTTAAAATCTCTCTAAATTATATATAATTATTTAATGAACAAATTTTATAATCGAAAGATTAAAGGATAAACCTTGAATTATTGTATAAGGAGTGTAAAGATGTTACAAAATACTGAATTAAAATACTATATTGAAACTTGGGGTTGCCAAATGAATGAGGAAGACTCCGAAAAATTATCTGGAATGCTTAAAAGAATTGGCTATTCTAATACTGAAGTAAGAGAAGAAGCTGACATTATTATATTTAACACATGTTGTGTAAGAGAAAATGCTGAAAATAAAGTTTTCGGTAATCTTGGCTTATTAAAAGCAATGAAGGAAAAGAAACCAAATTTAATAATAGCTATATGTGGTTGCATGATGCAGCAAAAAGACATGGCAGATAAGGTACTTAAGACCTTCCCATATGTAGACATAATATTTGGAACTCATAACTCATATAAGTTCCCTGAGTACTTAGACATGGTACAAAAAGAAGGAGTTCAAATTAAAGAAATTATAAATAAGGAAGAAGGAATAGTAGAAGGACTTCCTATAGATAGAAAGAGCGATGTAAAAGCTTTTGTAACTATTATGTATGGATGTAATAATTTCTGTACTTATTGTATAGTTCCTTACGTTAGAGGAAGAGAAAGAAGTAGAAAAGTTGATGATATACTTAAAGAAGTTAATGAATTAGTTAGCTTAGGCTATAAAGAAGTAACTTTACTTGGACAAAATGTTAATTCCTATGGAAAAGACTTAGGGGATGATATGACCTTCGCTAAATTATTAAGAGTAGTAAATGAAGTTGAAGGAATAGAAAGAGTAAGATTTATGACTTCTCATCCTAAAGACTTAACTGACGATGTAATTCAAGCAGTAAAAGAATGTGATAAGTTATGTGAGCAAATTCACTTACCAGTTCAAAGTGGATCATCTAGAGTATTAAAGGAAATGAATAGAAGCTACACTAAAGAACAATATCTAGAACTTGCTAAAAAAATAAGAAAAGAAATTCCTGGAGTTTCAATATCTACTGATATTATAATAGGCTTCCCTGGAGAAACAGAAGAAGACTTCTTAGATACATTAGATTTAGTTAAAGAAGTTGAGTACGACTCTGCATTTACATTCATATATTCTAGAAGAAATAATACACCAGCTGATAGAATGGAAAATCAAATTTCTGAAGAAGTAAAGCATGAGAGATTTAATAGACTAGTTAAGCAAGTGAATGAGATTGTTGAAAAGAGAAATAAGGAATATAATGGAGAAGTAGTAGAAGTACTTGTAGAAGGTAAGAGTAAAAACCAAGAAGATAGATTAATGGGAAGAACAAGAAACGGAAGACTTGTTAATTTTGAAGGTAGTCAAGAAAATATAGGCAAGCTTGTTAATGTAAAAATAACAAAAGCTGGATCCTTTTCACTTACTGGAGAAGAGTATAAATAAATTTATAACTAAGGAATTCTAAGTTATGTATAAGCATACTTAGAGTTCCTATAATAAAAGCTCTTTCATAGGGCTTTTATATTTATTAGGAGGTTTGTATGGGATTAACTCCAATGATGCAACAATATTTTGAGATTAAAGAGAATTATAAGGATTGCATTCTGTTTTTTAGACTTGGAGACTTTTATGAAATGTTTTTCCAAGATGCTGAAATTGCTTCAAAAGAATTAGAATTAGTTCTTACTGGAAGAGATTGTGGTCTAGAAAATAGAGCTCCAATGTGTGGTATACCTTATCATGCTTCTAGTAACTATATAGGTAGACTTATAACTAAAGGGTATAAAGTAGCTATATGCGAACAGGTTGAAGATCCTGCCTTAGCTAAAGGAATAGTTAAAAGGGATGTTATTAAAGTAATAACACCGGGTACTTTTAATGATACTGCTTTTATTGACGACAGTAAAAATAATTATATAATGGCACTTTATTTTAATAATAATGAATTTGCACTTTCTTCATCTGATATATCTACGGGAGAATTTAAATGCACAAAGTTCTCTAATAACTTTGCACTAGTGCAAGATGAAATAGCTAAATATAAGCCGTCAGAAATCATAATAAATAAATTATTTGAAGAAAACTTAAGAAGTAAATTAACAGAGGCATATCAAGGATTAATTACAGTAAAAGCTGAAGAATACTTTTCAGAAGATTATACTGACTTTGATAACCAATTTAAGAATACTGAAACTAATGAATTAAATTCATTTATTAAGGTTTCAGCTAATGGATTAATAAAGTACATAAATGAAACACAAAAAATTACTTTATCTAATATAACTTCTATTGAAATCTATGAAATTGAAGATTATATGACATTGGATTCCTCTTCTAGAAGAAATCTAGAGCTTACTGAAAGCCTAAGAGAAAAGAATAAAAGGGGTTCACTTCTTTGGGTTTTAGATAAAACTAAAACAGCAATGGGTTCTAGAACCTTAAGACGATTTATTGAAGAACCATTAATAAATAAAAATAGAATAGAAAGTAGATTACAAGTAGTTCACGAACTTACAGATTCTATTTCTATGCTTGAAGAACTTAGAGAAGCATTAGATTCTATATACGATATAGAACGTATCATAGGAAAAATATCAAATAGAAATGTAACTCCTAAGGATTTAATCAGTTTAAAACTATCCTTAAATAAAGTTCCTGAAATAAAAGATATAATATCTAACTTTGATGCGTTACTTTTCAAAGAATATTATATGAAAATTGATGAATTAAAAGATATAAAAGAACTTCTTGAGAAGGCTATCTTAGATGATCCATCTCTTACTATTAAAGAAGGTGGAATAATAAAAGATGGCTATGATGAAGAAATAGATAGATTAAAGAATGCTAAGCTTAGAGGTAAGGAATGGATAGCTTCTCTTGAGAATAATGAAAGAGAAGTAACTGGAATTAAATCCCTTAAGGTAGGTTATAATAAGGTATTCGGTTACTATATAGAAATAAGTAAAGCTAACTTTAGTTCTATTCCTGAAGGCAGATATATTAGAAAGCAAACTCTTGCAAATGCTGAAAGATTTATAACTGATGAGCTAAAGAAAATTGAAGATGATATTCTTGGTGCTGAAGAGAAATTAGTAAACTTAGAATATAAAGCTTTTTGTGATGTTAGAGATAAAGTTGATTCAGCTATAGAAAGACTTAAAATAACAGCTAGAATTATTTCTGAACTAGATGTTTTAAGTACATTTGGTAAGATAGCTTTAGAAAATAATTATGTTAAACCAGTCTTAAATGAAGGTGGAATAACAAATATTATTGAAGGAAGACATCCAGTAGTTGAAAAGGTTATTCCTTCTGGAGAGTTTATATCAAATGATACTAAGTTAAACTCAGAAGATAATCAACTTTTAATTATAACTGGACCAAATATGGCTGGTAAATCTACTTATATGAGACAGGTAGCATTAATAACTCTTATGGCTCAAATAGGCTGCTTTGTTCCAGCTAAGGAAGCTAATATAGGTATATGCGATAAGATATTTACTAGAATAGGTGCATCAGATGATTTAGCTGGTGGAAAGTCTACCTTCATGGTGGAAATGTGGGAAGTTTCAAATATTCTTAAGAATACAACTTCGAATTCACTGGTACTTTTAGATGAAGTGGGAAGGGGTACCTCTACCTATGATGGACTAAGTATAGCGTGGGCTGTTATTGAACACTTATCTAAAGGAAACATAAAACCAAGAACTCTTTTTGCAACACATTATCATGAATTAACACAACTGGAGGATAAAATCTCAGGAGTTAAGAACTATTCTGTAGCTGTTAAGGAGCTTCAAGATAATATAATATTCCTAAGAA
This sequence comes from Clostridium sp. 'White wine YQ', assembly GCF_028728205.1. Classification (NCBI taxonomy): domain Bacteria; kingdom Bacillati; phylum Bacillota; class Clostridia; order Eubacteriales; family Clostridiaceae; genus Clostridium; species Clostridium sp. 'White wine YQ'. The sequence continues at coordinate 1,222,169 of NZ_JAQYUU010000001.1, read as the reverse complement.
AGATCATACCAGGTGGCGCAGATCAGTCTTATGGTATTGAGGTTGCAAAGCTTGCAGGACTACCTAAGAATGTAATTGATAGAGCTAAAGAAATCTTACTTAACTTAGAAAGTAATATGCAAGCTAAAGAAGAAATCAGCGTAAGTAGTAATAGTGTAATTACTAATAAAATAGATACTTCAGAAGCTAAACCAAAGGAAAAGGTTAAAAAGGCTGAAACAATGCAGCTGGATTTTACTGCTATAGAAAAGGATAGCTTTATAAATGAAGTTGCTTCATTAGATGTTTTAAATATGACTCCAATGGATGCTATGAATAAACTATACAAGTTAATCAAGGATGCAAAGGAAATACAATAAATTAAATGTGAGGTGATGGGGATTGAAGAGAATAAATATTTTAGATGATAATACTTCAAATAAAATAGCAGCTGGAGAAGTAGTTGAGAGACCCTCCTCTGTGGTTAAGGAGCTAGTTGAAAACTCAATAGATGCTAATAGCAAGAATATCATAATAGAGATAGAAAATGGCGGAGAAACTCTTATTAAAGTAATAGATGATGGAGATGGAATACATCCAGAAGATATTTCAAAAGCATTTCTTCCCCATGCAACTTCAAAGATTAAAACTGTTGAGGATATATATTCTATAAGTACTTTAGGTTTCAGGGGGGAAGCATTGCCATCGATTGCTTCAGTATCTAAAACTCTTCTAAAATCAAAACCAAGGGATATTGAAACTGGAACTGAGATATCTATAACTGGTGGTAATATTGATTATATTACTGAAAGTGGAGTTAATTATGGAACTACAATAGAAGTTAGAGATATATTTTATAATGTGCCAGCTAGAAAGAAGTTTCTTAAGTCCTCTTCTAGGGAAGCTGCATTAATTAATGATATAATTACTAGAATTGCAATATCTAATCCTGATATATCATTTACATTAACTGCAAACGGAAAGAAGATGCTTAACACTTATGGTAATGGAAAGATAGAAGATGTAATAAGAAATATTTATGGTAAAACAATCTTAGAGAATGTAACGTATTTTCAAGGTGCAAATGATACCCTAACAATTCACGGATATATAGGAAACGAAGAAATATCAAGAGGCAGCAGAAATAATCAAAGTATTTATATTAACGGAAGATATATTAAAAACAAAACTATTACTGCAGCTGTAGAAACTGCTTTTAAATCTTTTGCTACAGTCAATAAGTATCCATTTTTCATTATAAATGTAGAAACTTATCCTGAATTTGTAGATGTTAATATACATCCAACAAAAGCAGAAGTTAAGTTTAAAGATGAGAGAGAATTATTTAAGATAATATTTGATACAGTACATAATAAACTTAAAGAAAATGTAAGATCATCCTTTATGGAGGAAGATACAGGACGTGATTCAGAAGACAAACTTGAAAATTTAAGTTTTTCCCTTGAATATGATAAGCAAGCAAGTGTTGAAATAGAGAAACCATCATATTTTAAAAACACTTACTATGATAATCCAAAAGAAATAGTTGAGGTTAAAATACCTGTTGATTTAAAAAATGATGTAGTAAGAGATGAAGACAAGGGTGAATTTAAGGAAATAATAGAAGTTATAAATGAGGAGATAAATGAAACTTCATCTTCTATTAGTGAGGGCACTTCTGATGTAACTTATGAAAGTAGGGTTCCAATAACACCTAAAATACCACCTCTTAATGTAATTGGTCAATTTAATAAAACTTATATCTTATGTGAGTATGCTGACACATTATATATAATTGATCAACATGCAGCACATGAAAAATATCTTTTTGAAAAATACTATAAAGATATAAAAAATAGACATGTAGAAATTCAGCCATTATTAATACCAAGTATAATTCAACTTACTTTAGATGATTATGTATATTATGAAGACAACATGGAAATATTTAAAAATGCGGGCTTTGTAATAGAACCTTTCGGAATTAACACTGTATCAGTTAAAGAGGTTCCATATTTCTTAGGTAAGCTTGATCCTAGAGGATTATTTTTAAGTATTTTAGATAACTTAAAAAATCTTGGTACTGGTCAGACTGTTGAGGTAAAATACAATAGAATAGCCACTCTTTCATGTAAATCTGCTGTAAAAGCTAATAATGAATTAACCATTGAAGAAATGAAAAGTTTGGTTAATGACATGAGAGAGATGGAGGATCCATACCATTGTCCTCACGGTAGACCAACAATTATTAAGTTAACTAATTATGAATTAGAAAAGCGATTTAGAAGAATAACCTAAGGAGTATATATGAATAATAAACTTTTAGTAATTGCTGGGCCAACAGCAGTAGGAAAGAGTGAGACTGCTGTAACTTTAGCAAAAAATTTAAATGGGGAAATAATATCAGCAGATTCAATGCAGATATATAAGTATATGGATATTGGATCAGCTAAAATTACTAAAGAAGAAATGGACGGTATTCCTCATTACATGATTGACTTTTTAGACCCGCGGGAAGAATATACAGTTTCTGAGTATAAAGATGCTGTGATTAATATAATTGAAGACATACACTCAAGAGGTAAGTTACCTATTATTGTTGGTGGGACTGGATTGTATATAAATTCTATAATTTGTAACATGACTTTTGCAGAAGGAGAAAAGGATGAGGAATATAGAGCTTATTTAAATGATTTAGCTGAACGTAATGGGAATGAGCATATACACAATATGCTAAAAGAAGTTGACCCAGTAAGCGCAGATACTATTCATTATAATAATAGAAAAAGAGTAATTAGAGCTCTAGAAGTTTTTCATCTAACTAAGAAGCCTTTTTCTTCATTTGATATGGGTGATAGTATATATACATGTAAATATGATTTATATTATTATGTTTTAAATATGCCAAGGAATGAACTATATTCAAGAATTAATCAAAGAGTTGACATAATGATGGATTTAGGTCTCTTAAAGGAAGTAGAGCTTTTAAAAGATAGAGGGTTAAATGAGAATATGCAATCTATGAAAGGTATTGGATATAAGGAATTATTTGAGTATTTAAATGATAAAGTCTCACTAGAAGATGCTATAGAAAACATTAAGCAAGGCAGTAGAAATTATGCAAAAAGACAGCTTACATGGTTTAGAAAAGACCCAAGAGCTGAGTTTATTAATAGAGAAGAATTTAAGAATCAAGATGAAATTGTAACCAAAATAACTAATGACATTATGTAAAGTAAAGAGTATAATAGAATTAATTCGGTAATGAATATGGAGGATGAGTTGAATGAATAAGCAAAGTAATAATTTGCAAGATATATTTTTAAATGGTGCTAGGAAGAATAAAATTGCAGTTATCGTATACTTAACAAACGGTTTTCAATTAAAGGGATATGTAAAAGGTTTTGATTCCTTTACTGTAGTTTTAGATTCTGATGGCAAGCAAATGATGATATATAAACATGCAATTTCAACTATAAACCCAGCTAAACCAATTTTGTTTAATAATGAAACAACAGTATAAAATACTCTCTATGCTCTGCATAGAGAGCTTTTATTTGAGTCTGGGAATAAATTAAGTGGAGGACATTTTTAATGCTAGATTTAACAGTAAAATATTTAAAAGAACAATATAAGATCAATGATGAGACTTTAGATTTATATTCAAAGGCAATGGAGGATATAAAGAAAGAGTTTGAGATATATGATGAAATAAGAGAATATAATCAATTCAAAGTCCTAAAAGCTCTTCAAGAAGAGAGAATAAGTGATTCTCATTTCACTAATTCATCAGGTTATGGATATGGAGATATAGGAAGAGACTCATTAGATAAGGTTTATGCAAGAATATTTAATTGTGAAAGTGCACTTGTTAGACCTCATTTTGTAAATGGAACACATGCAATTGGAGCTGCTTTATTTGGTAACTTAAGACCAAAGGATACTTTGCTAACAGTTACAGGAACTCCTTATGATACTTTACATAACATTATAGGAATTGAAGTAGAAGAGAATATTGGATCTTTAAAGGATTATGGAGTTAATTATAAGCAAATAGATTTAAAAGATGGATATTTTGATTTAGATAAAATAGCTTATGAATTAAAAAATGATCCATCAATTAAGATGGTACATATGCAAAGAAGTACAGGCTATGGTTGGAGAAACTCATTTAATATAAAAGATTTAGAAGTTGCTATATCACATATAAAGAGCATAAGACAGGACGTTATAGTTTTTGTTGATAATTGCTATGGTGAATTTATAGAAACATTAGAACCTACTGATGTTGGTGCAGACTTAATTGCAGGCTCATTAATAAAAAATATCGGTGGAGGTATAGCTCCTACAGGAGGATATATTGCAGGAAAAGAAGAGTGTGTTGTTCAAAGTTCATATAGATTAACTATCCCTGGAATAGGAGGGGAGTGTGGTTCTACCTTTGGTGTAATGAGAAGTTTTTATCAAGGATTATTCTTAGCACCACATGTAGCGATGGAAGCAGTAAAGGGAGCAGTATTCTGTGCAAGAATAATGGAACTTGCAGGATTTGAAGTGTTACCTAAATATAATCATAGAAGAAGTGATATAATTCAAGCTGTTAAGTTTGGAAATAAGGAAAAGCTTATTGCTTTCTGTAAGGGAATTCAAAAAGGTTCTCCAATAGATTCATTTGTAGAATGTGAACCATGGGATATGCCAGGATATAAGGATCAAGTAATAATGGCGGCTGGAGCATTTATACAAGGTTCAAGTATTGAATTATCAGCAGATGCGCCAATTAGAGAACCGTATATAGCTTATTTACAAGGTGGTTTAACTTTTGATCACGCTAAGCTTGGAATAATGATTGCTTTATCAAAGGTTTTGGAAATAAAATAAATAAAAAATACTGGCTAAATGCCAGTATTTTTTTAATATGCTCTAAAAAGTCCAACAAGCTTACCTAAAATTGAACAATCATTAACTATAATAGGACTCATTGTACTATTTTCAGGTTGTAATCTTATTCTTCCTTTTTCTTTATAAAATCTCTTGATTGTAGCTTCGTTATCGATTAATGCTACAACAATTTCACCATTTAAAGCAGTTTGACATTGTTCAATTATGGCCAAATCTCCATCATTGATTCCAGCTTCAATCATACTTTCTCCGGATACTTTAAGCATAAATAGTTCACGATCATGCTTAATATAATCTATTGGGATAGGGAAAGAGTCTTCAACATTTTCAGTTGCTAAAATAGGTACTCCAGCAGTAACCTTTCCTACTAAAGGTATGTTGATCATTTCCCTTTTAGGAGAGTTTAGTTCAAGGATCTCTAAGGCTCTAGGTTTAGTAGGATCTCTACGTATTAAACCTTTTTTCTCAAGTCTTTTTAAATGTCCATGTACTGTTGAAGTTGATTTAAGACTTACGGCATCGCATATTTCTCTTACTGAAGGCGGATACCCTTTATTTTCTGTATAATTTTTAAGAAAATCATATATTTCAGTTTGTTTATCCTTAGACATTATTAACACCTCTCTAACTTATGCTCCCATTATAGCATAGTATATCTAATTAATCAAACTTATGTTCTCATAAAAAAATTTGCTTATATTGAGCTTATTTGTTATAATCTCTAAAGAGTGATTTAAAGAGGAGTAGTGTACATGAGAGAAATTTGTATATTTAATTCGAAAAAGAAGTGTAATGACTGTGGTGAATGCGATTATTGCGTTTATGATAATAAAAAGCTTTGCAACAATTGTGGTAAGTGTTTAGAAGATGAAGGAATAGATATAAAAGCAATTAGAATAGAAGAGATAGCAAAAAATATTGAAGAGAATGAATTCATTGAAAATGAATTTGTTCAAGACGAATTCGTGGAAATAGAAGAGTCTGAAGAAAATCAAGATGATGAGGCTGATTTTGAAGAAGATGTGGAAACAGCATATACTGAATCTGATGAAGAGTACGAAGATGCTTGGGATCATATTGAATATGTAGAAGATTTAGATGGGTTAGTGGAAGATGAAACTTATTTAGAAGAGAATTCAAATGAGGTTTTTCCAGGCTTGAGAAGAATAAAAGGAAATATATAGAAGTTATAAGGTGTGCTTAGTATTTTAAGTACACCTTTTTTATTTTTATTTTATTTTTGTACATTCGATAAATTTTAAAATCACTATATGCCTTGAATACAAAGTAATACAATGTAGTATCATGTATTACATGAATTATTTTAAGTTTGCAAGTGGGTTAGATTTAACAGCTTTTCTCAAGTCTTCATCGTCTACATGGGTGTAGATTTGTGTAGTGGAGATGTTTTCGTGACCTAAAATATCTTGTAAGCTTCTAATATCAACGTTTCCATGCTTATACATTAGCGTTGCGGCGGTGTGTCTTAATTTATGAGGGGTGTATTTTGCGTCTGTTAAACCTGCAGTTTGGGTGTATTTTTTAACTATTTTTTCAACGCTTCTTTTAGTGATTCTGGTACCGTAAGAGCTGATAAATAGGGCATCTGCGTCATCTGGTGTCTTTGTTTTCAACTTAATTCTATCCTTCATATAATCATCGATGGATTTAAGTGCTGCAGGTGTTAAATAAACAGTTCTTTCTTTATTACCCTTACCGATTATATTCAAAGTATCACCTTTTAGTTTAGAAATATTGATGCTGCAAAGTTCAGATACTCGCAATCCGCAATTTAAGAATAAAGTAATCATACAGTGATCTCTGGTGTAGTATTTATACGTTTTATCCATTGAATCCAGTAGAGTAAGAGATTGATCTAAAGTTAAGTAAATAGGGTGTCTAGAGCTGATTTTAGGGGATTCCAACTCTAATGCTGGGTTATCTTTTATTATACCTGCCTTACCTGTTAAGAATTTAAAGAAAGATTTTAGTGCTGCAACCTTTCTAGCTCTTGCGTATGTACCATTTTCTCTTTGTTTTTCTGTAAAAGATAAGAAAGCATACATATCTGAAAGTCTTATTTTATTTATGAAATCGGCATCTATATTCCTGATATTTACTTGGTTGAATTCGATATTTTGCTCAGAATGACCTTTGTATATCATTAAAAATCTAAAAAACATAGATAAATCAATCCTATAGCCGTCGATTGTGTTTAAAGATTTGCCTTTGATTGTTTCTAAATAATTTAAAAAGTCATTTAAATCTGGCGGTAAATCGTTATTTTTCATGGTTTCTATGTGATATTTCAAGTGAAAAACCTCCTAATAATGTCATTAATATAATTTTACAGGAATTTTATATAAATTACAACAATAAGTTCGCTAAATGTATATTTAGCGAACATTTTTATATGAGTTTTTAGGAGAAATTGATGTAATTCTTAATTCATGCGCTTTTACACCTGATTTAAAAATCTATCTTCTTTTATGTGTAATTCATTTTAATAGAAAAATAATTTTGAAAATATCCAAATGTACATTTGCACGCTTTTTAATGCGTTCAAATTTGAAAATTTGTCAGAATTGATGCTTATAAAAAAATAATTAATCATATATTTTCGAGAATTCTTGAACATGTAATACATACGTATTATAATGTAGTATACAGTATTACATAGGAGGAAAACATGGCAGATTTAAAGGCAACAACAATGAGATTATCAGAAGAAACAATTAAGAATTTTAGAGAGGTAGCTGAAAAAGAAGGTATAACTCAAGAACAATGTATGGCTAGTTTGCTTCAAGTGTTTGAAATGCAGCAAGCTAAAAGTACTCTAAAAGATAGAAAAAGAGAAATCGAAACCTTTGAGGAATATGTATCTAGACTTCAGAATCTTTACTTAGCTTCTTTAGAAATGAATGTTACGGCTGAAGAAAAAATAAGTAAAGAGCTATCTGAAAAACTTAATGAAAAAAATGAGGTTATACTATCATTAAATAAAGAAATAAATAATTTAAAAAATCAAATATCAGAAATTAAAGAAACTAATAAAAGACTTGAGGAAAGTTTAAAAGAAAAAGATTCTGTTACAAAATCTACAGAAGAATTAAATGCACAAAATAAATTCTTATTAAATCAAGTTAATAAAGAAAATGAATTGTTATATAGTAAAATAGATGAACTTAAAAGTTTAGAAGACAAATTTTCTAGTCTTAGTTTAGAGAATAAAAAACTTAATGGTGACTTCTCTACTCTATCTTCTAAACTGACTGAGAAAGATATTTATATATCATCTTTATTAGATAAGATCTCTTTTCTAGAATCAAATCTAGAACACTCTACAAGTGATATTAAAGCTATAAGGTTAGAACATAAAGAAGAAATTCAAAATATATCTAAAGTTCATAATTTAGATAAAGAAAATTCTTTAAAACAACAAAAAGAAAACTTGCAGGAATACTACTCTAGAAAAATTGAAATGGAAATTGAACATATAAAATTAATTAAAGATACAGAAATTAAAAACTTACAAGATAAATTAGAAGGTTTTAAGAATAACAAATAAGTGAACTTTTGGGGAGGTGTACTACACTTCCCTACTTTATTTTATAGATTTATAATGCTTTTGGTACAAATATATGAGTCGGACTACTCTTCTCTATTATTAGAAATTATAGCTGAATATAAAAAGACTTTGATGAGCAATTAAGCTCACCCAAGTTTAATTTAATTTGTTATTTATGGAATTAATAAACGGAATATTATAATCCTTGAAGCCAATTTTCACAAAGTTTTGGCCAGATTGCTACCGTAGGTTCATCCTCACCTAATCCTAAACCATGGGGACCTTTGGAGAATATATGAAAATCAAATGGTAGATTTAGCTCATTTAGAGCTTGAGCAAAAAGTAAGTTTTGGCGCTGAAAATTCCAGTGATCGGTCGCTGTAATCCATAGAAAAGTCGGTGGTGTTTTCGCTGTAACATGTTTATGATTTGAAGTAAAGTCTATAAACTCATCCACTGTAATATCTTTTGTTAATAGAGAATCTGGTGGCAAATTTTCCTTAGAAAATGGGGATGTCTCAGCATAACATAAAATGATCGCATTAAGTTTAGAACTCGTTTGATCAATCGGATCGTTAAAATCTGGTTCTCCCAAAAGCATCGTCATAATTTGCGCATTTCGACTATCCGGTTCTATAATTCCATTATCAAAACGAGTTCCTACAAAAGCGGTGAGATAACCGCCAGCTGAAAATCCTATCATGCCTATCCGGTCCGGATCAATATTAAATTCTTGGGCATGATACCGAATATACCTAACTGCTCGTACTGCATCTTTGGTTGACGTAAATGGAGTAAAAGGAGCAACCCTATAATTTAAAACAAAAGCATTTATTCCTATTTGATTTAGCCATTTTGCAATTGGTTTTCCTTCATTAGACGCTCTAAATTGAAATGATCCGCCCGGGCAAACAATAATTGCAGGGCGGGTTTTCTCCCCTTTTAATAAATAAGGGGTAAGGGTAGGTAACCCTTCGTTATTCAAATCCCCAATAGTAGAAATTAAGTCGGCATCAGGAACATTTTTTTCCCAAAGTTTTATATCTTTTAATCCCATCGATATTATCCTCCCATTTTAATCTGCGGTTCGGATGACCACGGCTTTTTTCTGCGTTAACTTTATATAACGATAATCGAAGAACGATACTTATTACTCCCATTCTTCAAAGTGTTCTTCTAAGAAAATAATTTCTTTCTCATAATGCTTTAAGTGCCCCTCTTCTATCATCTTTTCATATGCTATGTTTCCTTGTTTAGCACCAGAAGTTAATGTATCACACATTGCTTTGATTCGGCATATAGTCCACTCTTTAAGATTGTTAGGGATTCTCATTCCATATGCATTAAAGAATAGATGAATTCTACGTTTACGCTCTACTCCATGCAATTCACTAATATAAGGTATGGATTTTCCTGTAGTATAGTCTATTGCAAAGCTTGCAAGGGGAACAGAAGTATAGAGCATATATACAATATCCCAAATCCGTGGGCCAGGAGCAGCTAAATCAAAATCTATTAGTGCTATGGGCTCTTCATCTTTATAAACAATATTATATGGAGCAGCATCATTATGACAAATCACTTCATCTTTCCACTCCTCTTTTGCAGGTTGTTTAACTTCGAATGTAGTTTCTGTAGAAGATATTTTGAAATGTATCACTGCATCATGGTATTTACGTAATAACTCAGCGCTCTTTATAACAGAATTGTCACTCCATATATACGGCTTAAAATCTGGGTAATAATCACCAGGTACTTCGCCTGAAATAAATGATAGTACTTCTCTACCTTTATCATCTATACCTAGAAACCTCGGAGCACCTTGGAATTCTTTCTTTTCTAAATATATAAGAAGTTCATGAACAAAGGGACTCCAGTTAGTACTTCGATGAACAGCATTTCCTTTTCGAACTACTTCATTAACGTTACCTCCATGAAGAACTTCTTCATTGTTATGCATAATAAATTCCCTTTCCTATAATCCAAAGGTATTCTCTATTACCCTGGGAAGTATACTATAGACCGATTTTCCCATCTTACGTTCAAAATAATCTTTTATTTCAAAGGTTGCCTTCCATTTAAGCGTTGTATATTCGTTTGTTCCATGTCTTAAAACAGCATCAACCATCCTCTTTTCTATAAGACAATACCCATTTGTAAATGCTAATGCATCGCATAGCTGAATGAGCCTATCATAATCATCATACTGTATATTCTCTAAATACGTTTTTACAAAGTTAAATTCTTCTTTAGAACAATCCCATATACCAAAAGCAGTCTTTATATCTTTACAATCGAAAGAATGAGTTAAACATACTTTTGCAGCTCTATCAAATCCCTTTCCCATTAAGAAGTTATAGCCATCTAGTATGTGTCTTAGATCTGTTACACCATATCTTCTACCTATATCATGTAATAAACCACATATATAAGCTGTAGTTGGATCTATATCATCACAATTTTCAGCTATAAGCTTTGCTGAATTAGCAGCATATTTAGAATGGTCAACCCATTGTCCTGGATTTAAAATTGAAGCTTCATGGAGTAAGGCTTCTGCTTCTTGTAATGTAGGGATACCACCATTATTAGTTGTCATTTTTGTATCCTCCTTATGCTTATTAAAAGATTAATTATACTAAAACTAACTTTTTGTACCTTTAAGGCTTATCTTATACCCCAAATTTACAATTAAGTTATAGATTATATTAGTTTTAGATTTTCTCATTCTTTTATAAATAGATTTCAATGAATAGAATTCTCTTCTAAACCACATGTAACCTTCGAATAATTCTTCCCTGCTCATATTTTTAGGAATATAAGCTACTCTAGTTTTTCCATTGTAATAACTCCAATCCCCTGTTATTAACCTATTTTCTTCTTTTAACTGAGCATATATTGGTGTTTTAGGTAAAGGTGTCAATATACTTACAGTGGCCCCATCTATCCCTAACTCATTGCAAGCATCTAATGTTTTCTTGAATACATCTTTTTTATCTGTGTCGAATCCAAATATTATTCCTGCTTGTACACAAATATTATTATTATGAATTTTGTCTATTAAACTTTTGTATCTATTCACATCATTTATACCTTTATTTACACTACCTAAGCTTTCCTGAGAAAAAGACTCTATTCCAACAAAGAAGTATACACAACCGGCCTCTTTAGCTAATTTTAATAATTCTTCATCTTTACATCGCTCTAATGTTACTTGAGCCGCCCATTTTTTATTAAGCTTTTTTAATTCCATCAATAATTCTTTAGCATAGTTTATATCTCCAAAAAAATTATCATCCCAGAATACAAAAAATTTATTTTTCATAGTCTTTATTTCAAAAATGACTTCATCAATAGGTCTAGTCCTAAACTGCTCACAATAAATCTGCTTTAAATTGCAATAGCTACATTTATAAGGACATCCTCTTGAAGAGATAACTGCTCCCTTTGTAAAGTGCCTCCTATGGATTAAATCTCTTCTTACTATAGGTATATTTTTAAGGGTAGGTACTTCTTTACAAATATATTCTGATTTTGCTTTATCTTGATAAAAATCCTGTAAAAATTCTGGCCATATAATTTCTCCTTCTCCAACCATTATATAATCACAATGTTTCTTTACCTCTTCTGGTAATAATGTCGCATGAGGTCCTCCCATTACAACTTTAGTATTTTTATCTCTAAATTTTTTAGAGATATCATAACAATGCGTAGCATTTGATGTATTTACCGTTATTGCAACTAAATGAAATTTATCTTCATATGGAACTGGTTGATTATATTCATCTACTAAAGTTATTTCATATTTATTTTCATCTATAAAAGCTGCTAAATATGGCATAGTAATCTGAATAAAATTATTGAATTGATTTTTTCTAAATTTATTTATTTCCTCATTCTCAGGTGTTATTAAAAGTATTTTTTTCTTCATAATGAAATCTCCTATAACAATGTCATATAGCTTAGTAACTTAGTAGAAATTTTTAGTTCTAATTTTTCCCATCTATATTTCTTCACGATATCCAATCATATGGATAAAAGGAAATATTTTTTTATGCTTATATTAATTTTATAATAATCATTAACACAATTCTACATAATATTCAATAAACTGGAATTTAATTAATTAATCCATAGGATAGAAAAATATATGCATCATGTTCCACTCTAATATATTTGGGTATTTCATTAATTTCATCGTTTCCTAAGTTAAAAATAAAAAAAGAAATTCTCTGTGCAAATCACTGGCAAAACAAAAAACACCAATTATGATAAAATCACCACAATCAGTATTTTTTAATTATTTACTCAATTATAACTTCTATCTCAGTACCATCTAGCAAGCCATCAACATTGAACTTAACAAAGTATTCTTTCTTTTCACTTTTATTAAATAAAGCTCTTTTTTAGCCTGTTCCCACCTAACCACCCACGGATCAAGTGTGTACATAACAAATTCAAGTGATTGCTGTTCTATGTTGCAAATACATGATTTATCAAGATCTCCAATTATATGAGGTGGGATTCTAAATATCATTGCTATCTCATCTATTTGAAATTTTCTAGTCTGTAAAAACTATGCTTGTTCTGATGGAATAACTATGCTTTGAAACTTCATTCCTTCTTCTAAAACTGCACCCTATGCGCGTTGGACCTACCTTGATGCATACTGTTCCAAATTTCTCTAACTCTTGCAGGGTCTTTTAATACCCTTGGATGCCTCAAGTACACCTCCAGGATTAGCACCATTTACAAAGAATTTAGCACCATATTCCTCAGTAGCTATTGTCATATCAATTGTATTTTTAGCCATAGCTATCGAAGAATAACTAATCCGAAAGTAAAAGATGACCCATTAATGTTTCTCTGAACACAAATGATGTCATCTCAGGATTTGGTGCATCTGCAAGTACTGTTTTCCCACTTGTGGTGCTACCAAATAAAAAGCCATAGATACTTCCCAAAAAACTATTTTTAGGACCTGCTCTAGACACCAAAAGTCTTGTTATTATTGGTATTTTCATTTGGCTTACCTCCTAAAAATGGGTAGAAAAGAGCGAAGTTTATTGCCATGCACTTAAACTATATCCAATTGAAGTGATTTCTTACTATAGAAGCTGTATAATTTGATGTCTTTTTATCAGTATCTATTAGGGTTAAAGTTGGTGTTATATTTCCGAGTGAAACTATATTTTTTGAATCTTGAAAATCAACAATCTTAATAACAGTCCATCCAATACTTACAAAATGATTAATATAGTCTTGTGCTGAATTTAATGGTCTTTTGGATTTTGGATGAATAAATCCTTTAATCCTAAGACTTATAAATATATCATCATAATGTTTTTTAACTTCTTTAGTTACATATGTTACGAATTCAAATTCAGTACAATCAGCTTCTTGAAGAGAAGAAATTCTAACAAATGTGTCTCTTATACTTCCGTTTATATGCTGAATTTCATAAACATTTTTTCTATCTATTCCAGATAAGCACCTCATTGTAGATGATTTTCTCATATTAGCTTCTCCAAGTATCACATAAACATTTACTGGTTTTTTATTGTTTATCAATATAAACTCCCCCTTTAAACTAATATTTTTTTTATTAACTTTAACATTCTTATAGCTTTATCCGTGGTAATTTTTTCAAAGTCTATTGTTTCCATAATACTTTTAATAGATTCTAGTACCTCTAAATCTTCATCATAAGCACTTTTCTCTTTTGAGACTTCCTTTAAACAGTACATATTCCCTTTTCTTCCTTTGTTAATTGATTGAATATTATATTGTCTTTTCGCTACTTGTATAGCTTTAAATAATCCACCATAGTTTTCAAGCATTCCATCATCATTAAATTTGTATCCACATATTTCGCCTATCTCTCCAAGCTTTGCAGTGTACGTTCCTTTATTTTCTTTAATCTTTTTAATTAATGTTTCCCCTATTCTCTTAACATCATCATTACTATAGACCCCTTCAGTCCAACTCTTCTCGTAAGCCATAAATTCCACCTCTTAAATTTAACTTATATTCTACAATATGATTGAGAAATGGATTTAGAACTTATTTAAATTATTATTTTTCTAATTAAAAAATTAAAATTCTATTAACTAAGATTTATTCAGTAAAGAATTCTATTAAATTCATTCCAACAACCTGCTGCACGTAATCAATAAGCTCCTGGTCCTTACAAAAGAACAAATCTAAGGTATCTAGCCATAGCTGTTACCTATCTCTTTGAGAGCAGGTAGTCATCTTGGTAATTAAGTCATGCGGATCATGTGGCTGCTCACCAGCAAGTCCTTTTTTTAGGTTGTATGTTGCTACTGGTGTATTTAAGAGGTTCTAATCCTTATCTAGATCCGATACTGAAATAGAGAGCATTGGCTAGGCAGTATTTGCCGTTGCCATAATAAACTTATAATCACGACGCTTTAATACAAATTTTAAATAAGTCTGGGCACCAATAAACCTAAAATATGGTCTCATCTGATTACCTGATACTTCTTTTGCAAGTGTAGCTCCACCAGCTTTTACGATTTCTTAAGGAACCCCAGCACCAATTAGAGCCTCAGTTTCCTTTTGGAGTTCATCCTGAGCATCCGCCAGCTGCTAATCTAAAAACTCCTCAACTGCACCGATAGCTAACTGTTTATCCTCCTGCCAGCAATCTCAGTCATAACGAAGATAGTCCGTATCATTGGTATATTTCAGTTCATTTCCATACTCACGCACCAGCACTTTAGCTTCTCCAATATTAGAGTAATCCTCCGGTTTCAAAGAATAACCTTCAAAATTTGCATTATATTCTTCAGGTGGAACATATCCATCCTGACTTACGACCTTCTTATTAAAGAAACGAACTGCGCTGGCCCAAATGGTATCTAGCTCCTCATCTGGCAGTGGCGGATCACATTTCTTTGCGTGTTCCCAAAATGCGTCACGAGCCTTTTCTGTAATTCCGTAACGTTTTAGAACTCTTGCTGCAAAGTGAGACATGGTATTGTTGCGACTTCCTTCTTAAATAGGACCACTTGATGAAGTATCCTCTTCATCAAAATCCGTCTCCGGTTCCACCAAATCATCTACAGTTAGCCAGCCTTCATGCCAAACAACATCATCACTTTCTGCGCCAAATAGGAATCAGGCTGCATCCAGTGCGTTATCGTCAATGAAAGTATATTTCTTTTGAAGTGAAACCTTCATAGCACCATAGATATTTGCATCACTGCACTCCTCAATAGGAAAATAAATATAGTATTTCGGTCTTGCAGTTTTTCCTTCTTTTGAAATCATGTGGTGGCGGCTTGTCCGTGAGCATGTAGTCCACATCTTCAAAAAGAGATTCAATTTTTTCTGCTGTAATCCAATCTATCGGATTTTCCGAATGGTCATTATCAATATCCATCACCATACAATCTGAGCTTATAAAATTATCAATGCTTGTGTAATTCTCTTTGTACATTGCATAGGTGGTTGACTCTTACTGCTTTTTGCAGCTCCTTTGGACAGGTGACATGCATCTGATTGGGATAACTGTAATTTGCTTTATCGCTGGCACAGTTTGCTGTAAATAATGTTAGTTGCATTTCTTATGCCTCCACTAAATCTTCCGTAAAATAACGGATTGTCATGTTCTTCTTTTTTGCTTTGTTAATCTCCGTCTGCATCAACTACAAATCTACTGCACCTCATTGCCTTGCCTGTGTTTACTTCCACATCACCAGAAAACTGTGAACAGATATACACAAGTGGTCGATACCTCTTCGAATCATTTTTTATCTGCGTCAGCGCCTGGTATACTGTCGGATTAGTATTTCCTTACTGATACTTGTAACTTACCCAATAAGGCTTCACCTCATTTCTATAGAAAGTAAGGAGACCTACTCCTTCAACTTCCTAAGTATAACTAGCGACTGATTTTACGGTGAAAATAAAATTTTCTCAAAAGTATTGCACGTTGGTACCTTACATGTTATACTATATTTATAGAACAGGTACCCAACATGTAAAGGAGGACTAATGTATGCCAATTGTAAAATTAACTTTAAATGACGAGTATTATCAGAAGCTAAGCGAAATGGCTCAAGCAGAGAAAATGAGTATTCAAGATTTAATACGTAACAAACTATTTCCAGAGAATACAATCTTCACCCCAGAAGAAGCTGTAAGACGTGCACATGATGGACGTTTTTCAAATGGACAAGAATTTTCACTACCTGATGTGTATGGTGAGGATTGGAATATCGAAAGAGGTCCGGCAGGTGTTTTCGGAAAAAGATTCTACAACTACATCAGTGATAATGAAGTAGGAATTGTTTTTTTAGACATGGGAAAATACGGGCGTCGCGCAATGTATAAGCTAAAGGATGTTCACTAGAATGAATAATAAATTGATAAGAAGAACAATGCTAAACTATATAAAAAGATATGGAAAGCAATATACTCGCGTAATGATCAATAAGTTTACTAAGGCCTTTCAAACTACCAAGCAGCGCATATCTGGAAACATCAGCTGTAAGAACTGTATTGAAGGTTCCATTACTATTTATCGAAACAAACCGCATAGTATAATGTATTAACAGCTCCTCCACCGACTGGTAGCAATACCAGCCGGTCTTTTTTTGTTCGATTTGTCATCTTAAATAGTGCTAATCCTCTTAAGACAGCTTGTTTTCAAGGTTTATTTCCCTATATTATTTTACTTTTGTTATCAATACAACACTCTCAACGTGAAATGTCTATCAAAACATATCAACAATGAGTTAATCACTTTCTTATTCTAGATAAATGCGCAAAACCCAAACCTTAATGCAAATATCCCTAGTTCTGCGTATTTGTTAGACACCCTAACACAAAAATCCCCCCAAACACTAAGTCTGAGGGAACATAAAACACACTTCAATTTTCACTTAAAAACCTTTGATATCACCCTATTTCCTCTCTATCAACGCCACACACTCCACGTGTGTTTTGACAGTTTATTGATACTAAAACGCACAATTAGTGCTTTAAAAGTAGGGGGTGCTTTAAGGGGTTGGGGGTCGTGAAACACTTTTTATTTATACCTATATGCAGAATTATAATCTTCCACCCCCATTAGAGTGCTGCTTTAAACCACTAATATCTAAGCAATCGTGTTAATTTCCATTAATGCTGCATTTATCTCGTCTTCAATATCTTTTATCTTTTTCTTAGCTTGCTTATTATTCTGGTTAGTATTTAGCAACTCATCTCGTTTTGCATCTATAGATTTAATTTTGCTTTGTATCTCATCTTTTAGAAAAGTGTCTGTGGCGGCAATTATTGTTTGTTCGAAGTCTTTAGCAACTTCAACAAATTTTTGTTTTGTTTCAGCTTTAAACTCCCTCAACTGTTTATCCCACTTATCTCTATCCAACTCTTCTTTAACATTACAATATAAATCCCAGCCTACTGCAAGCCAACCGAGTACTTTTCCTGCTTTACCGAGTACTTTCCCTACCTTGTCTGTCATTTTTATTTTACCATAAGGTTTAAACTTAGTTTTAGTCATGTTTTTATATATCTCAACAAAGTGTTTTGCCAAATCATCTGCATTATCACCTATAGCCTTACCAAGATCATCTATACCTCTTTTAATATTTCCTTTAAGCTCCTCTGGTATCTTCACCGGTTTTTTACCCATTTCAAGTCCGTCAATTTTCAATTCTGCATTATAAATAATCTCTTTAACTTCTCCACTTACAGGGCTATTCTCGAATTCTTCAAGTTTTTCTTGTAACTCAGTTATTGGTTCCTTAAGTGATTTTTGCAACTCATCTGCTATGCTATCAATCATTTCCTGGAGTCTTTCATCTGCTTCATCATATACTTCCTCTATTTCAGTAGGATCCGCTTTTCTTTCAAAAGCTTGCACAATAGGCAAGCATAACCCCAAAATATCCTGTTTTTTTTGAATTCTAAGCTTATTAAAGTTTCCCTTAATCTTATTCTCACATTCGTTAAAAATTCTCTTCTGTCTCGAATAATAGTTGTTGAGTATATCAAATTCGTTACCCTCATCACTTGAAGCTATTCTGATAGAATCAAGAATTGCTAATATACTTTGTAAGGGGCTTGAAAGTCTACCTATTATTCTGTTATTAAAGCAGAAGGTATTTAGTCCATCAATAAGAGATGTAATTCTACTGCTTTCATAAAGTTCGCTTTTAATCTCATCATCATCTTCTTCTAGTGAATCAATATAATTCCTTGCAGAAATAAATATGGGTGAGAATTGCTCAATGTTATATGGTTGTAATCTTATCGTTAACTCTTCTTTCATTATTCCTATTGCTTCATCTATACTTCTATCCATTAAATTAACTCTATCAATCTGATTAATAACTAACATACACTGTTTACTTTTTTTGAGTAAATTCATAGTATCAAAAAAAGCCTGTATATTGTATGAATTGAATAATTCATTTGTAATAACATATATTAGTAAATCACTATCTGCCGCTGCTCTAAAGGCCATTTCATCATGTTCCTCAAGACCAGAAAGGGTACCTGGCAAATCTATTAGCTTGAGTCCTTGATATTGAAAAATTTTAACCTCACTTGTTGCTACATTTGAATTAATTAAAACATCTTTACCTGTTAAAGCTTTTATAATAGAAGATTTACCCACATCATATTCTCCAACCAAAGCTATAGTAAGCGGGGCATCTGAATCTGGTATGACTGATTTTAACTTTTCAGTCCATTTGCTACACTGTGGAAATTCTGTTGTTGAGAGATTGTCCAAAATGCTCAACATTTTTCTGCAAATATTTTGAGTCATAGTGGAAACCTTCATATAATTAACTTCTTTCACTATTGCACCTCCTCAAAATTAATCTTACATCTTAGCAATGCTTCTGATAAAAAGTGATTTGTTTTTTTCTTATCATACAGAAGTCCAAGTTCCTGTCTGGTACATTCTTTTACAAAAACGATTTTACGAGAATTCTTTTCCTCTATTCGTACCCTTTCTTCTGTGATAGATTTTACACCCAATGCTTCAACAACCTGTTTTTCACCCCATTTCCCCCAAATATCCTTATATCCAACAATATTAATTATTTCTTGGCCAAAATTCTTACGAATTTTCCTAATATATCGCCCATCTAAACCAATTGCTATTTTTACAATATCGACATCAGCATCTTGTGCGGGTATTATTCCAATTTTCAGCCTGTGCCCAACTTTTCGAACCACACGATGTATATTAAACAGGATTATGTGCTCATCATCCATAATTGTACTAAAGATGTACTCCATTTCTTTTTTTAGAACATCAATCCTAATATTAGAAAGTGAATTCATTAAGCTGAAGGTTTCATTAATGTATACATCTGATTCCTTTAGTGATAAATCCATACCATCAATTAATTTCTTTCTTGTGGTTTCAATAACTGCATTAATCCATTTTTCATTCTTATCTTTTAAGTTTTGATAATTTTTACTTAAATCTTTTTTTAGTTCTCTGATAGTATTATTCTTTTCTTGCTGGATATCTCTATTACCGCTGTTTTCTAAGTCATTTCCTATATTTTTCACTTCTTCAGAACCAATATAACCTACTACACCACCAGCAACCAATACTCCAGCACCAGCTGCCAATGCTACCCATCCAGTAGGATTCCAGAAGTTGGTAACTGACCACCCAAGTAATGCAGATGGAGCTACTCCTGCAGCAGTTCTTCCAACCGTTTTTATTACTTTTGCAGTGGTCTTCTTGAACTTAGCGGAATTTAGCTTACCAATATCAATCGTTGTCTCATAACCAATATTTCTGCTTACATTTTCTGCAACAATATTCAAATCAAAACCCATATCTTCTTCAAAGGTAGACATATATATATTTATAGCTTTTATTGAGTCTTCTTGGTACTGAAGCAGTCTTTTTCTAACATTCTCCCAATCCAAATAGTTTTCGTATTTTTTATGAATCTTACCATCTGCCCCTTCTGAAATATATTTCTCTACAAAAGCATCTACACCAAATATTTTTTCATCAAATATTTCCTTAATTATTTCAAAATCCACAAATAGCTTTTCTTTAATATTTCTTATATCTTTAATAATTCTGGGCCTTTTCTTTGCTAGTGTATCTGCCTGTGCCTTGAGCGGAAAAACTTTTGACCTAAGCACATCTTCTACTTCTTCTAATCTATAAATGAATGAATCATATGCTGAACGTGTTTTTATAACAGCTGCATCTGCAACCACAGTTTCACAAATATATTTAATAACTGAATCAAATCTACTACACTTATATAATTTTTCATGCATCCCTATCTCTTCAATTGATAATTCGCTATTTTTAAGTGCAAGCTGTGATCTAAACGCACCTTCCATAAACACTGGAAATATAGGTATTTCTGATACTCGTTGAGAACTCTGAAAAATTGAAAACTCCTTTTTTAAATAATCTTTTATCCTATGAACATGCCCCTCAACTTCTTCGTCTCTAATGACACGCTCAGGACATTTTAAAACTATTTTAGGATTGCCTGCTTTTACATTTAGTATAACTGCAAAAGGTTTGTTCTCCTTGAGTAGTTCTGCTAATTTTTCAATTAAACTTGGTTCGATATGGTCATCACTTATAACCATTAATATCAAGTCTGCTTGTTCCATATAGTTATTAGCTAAATGAAAATTACTCTCATCAAAGCCCTCAATACCTGGTGTATCAACCAAACGAATTCCATTCCAATTATACTCAAAAATATCCTTTGTCCAGTCAGGTGTTCCATTTCCGTTTATTTTTAAATCCTCTCCTAGGAAAGCTTGTATCGTTGTACTTTTACCGGACATTGTTCTTCCAAAGAGCATTATAGTAAAGTTATTCAAATTATGTAACTTTTCATCAAATATCTGTTCTCGAGTTATCTGAAACCCTTCAATAACAGAGTTTCTTTCTCTAATTAATTCTTTTATTTGGTGCGCAAGTTTTTTATCATATTTAGCTATATCCTTATATAGACTGTCAAAATTTCTATTATTCAGATATTTTTCTATGTCTTCAAGAACTCTTTTATTTATTTTTTCTAAGTAATTATAGTGTACTTTTGCTGTCTGAGTAGCTATCCTTATAGCTTCAGCAATCCTTTGCGTATCTTGATTATATCTACTCATCTTTATCCTCTCTAATCTTTTTAATACTTTACCAGCAAGAGCTGTTTGGTGTCATCTCCGAACAGTAACTTTCTATTTTTAGATGCCATTTATGACTACATTATCTCGCTCCAAACTATCGGAGATTTACATACTTTCGTAATCACACCACATTTCCTTTGCAAAATTAATAAGCTTTTCCTTTCTTGATTCAATTGATTTGTGCGTCCATTTCCCTTTATCAAGGAATTGCTCAAGTTCATTTTGTGTTTTAAAAGGAGCCTTTTTAAAATATACCGTATTCTTAACTTTTATATCAGCATTACCCTTACTTGAATTAGCCGATATTGGGTCTATTGTAAGATTTCCTATTGAATGAAGATATGTTTCCACAAAACTCTCATTAATTTTGTCATGCTTGAGTTCTTCTGTAATAATCTTCAGATCCTCTTCCTTTGGATTCTGTGGCAGAATATGCTCAATTGAAAATTTATATCTCTTATTCTAAGTTTTAAAAATTGAATGAGGAATTGGTGCTGCAACCGGCTGTTCAGAATCTCTTAAATAATTTTCATACTTCCAAAAGAAATAATTCTTTATTGTTGAAGAGTAATATGTAAAAAAGGGGCTATCACCTATGTACTCTATAAAATCCTTATCAGAACTAAAATCTTTAATTGCAGTTTTTAAATCACTGCATAATTTCTCGTAGTCACCATTAAATTCTCTCGCAAGGGTGTACAATCTGGACTGACCCTTGTTTGCCATCCCACCAAATATGCTGTAAACTCTAAAGCTGAATATTTCAACTAACCTGCAAACCCTTTTAAAACTAGTCTTTTTATCAGAACCGTCAAAACGGTAAGCCTTAATAAGTAATGGATAGAAATTAGCCACATTTCCTAGCACCTGTATATCCATTAATTCCTCTAAATCGCTTTTTAAAATATTTTGCATAACAGAGAACGTTTCTCTTAGATTTTTAGTGTATCCATCTATATATTTTAATGTCTTGTCCTTTTTATCAGCTTTAATAAGTTCATTTACCTTATTTTTCATCATCTCCATATAAATTTGATATTCTTTCCTTTGTTGTGTAATCTTCCATTCCTCATAAGCTATAAAATTATATTGAAGGATTGAATTCTCATCAATAAAATTATCTATATCCGAATAAGCCTTATATATTTCGCTAAAGCGAGATTGGATATTAGAAAGTAAGGACTCTGGTTCATCCGAAGATATGTATGTTTTGTACATCATAAAACTTTTTGTTTTTTCTAAATTAGTAAGTTGTTTTCCACTATCATTAGTTGTTTCAAATATTAATGTAGCTTCTGCTTTATCTTGAACGGAGTATGTTAGCACTTTAGTACTTTCTACCTTTTGTAGTAATTCTTTTAGTTGAGATTGTGTAAATTCACCGATAATTTTCGAATCAAAATATTGTTTTGCAAATAAGAGTTTCTTTTGAGAAGGGGTGGAAATTATTTCAGCTGGCATATCATTACCTTCAAGAATATATGTTGTAAAGAATTCATTGTCTTCAGATAAAACCTCAAGTTTGAATGCTGATTTATATTTTATGTATGTCTCCAAATATAGTTCTTTTGTATCTGCATCGCAATCTGTATATTTTGACAATAGGGAATTTAAAAATATTATCAGTGTTGTAATTCGCTGCTGTCCATCAACTATTTCAATTATATCGTAGGCTCCACGTTTACCTGTTTCTTGAAAAAGTATTGTTCAAAAAAAATAATCCTTATTCAGTTTCTGATTCTTAAAATCATCAATGAAATCAGAAAGTTGTTTCTCACCCCAGGCATATGCCCTTTGATATTCAGGTACCTTGAAAATTTTCTTCCCATCAAACAAATCATTTAATGTCTTTTGTCCATTCTCCATCCCTTTAACACCTCATAATCTAAATAATAATTTCATACAACTTTACTCTTTAATAACAGTTATCATATTTGTGTCCGTATCTATTTCAAATATCTTTATTCCTTTAAGCAGGTGATAATTTGTCCTACAGTAGTATTCAGCCAATGTTTCATTTCGTCTTGCATGTGTTGCTTTCTTCAGCACAATGATCTTATTAGTATTTTTCGGCAAGTAATTCATATAAAACACAGCTTCATTAATAAATCCCATCTTGGCACTAGGAATGTTTCCTGTTTCAGTCCAAGTATAACACTTACATTCAGCTATTATAATTTTATCTTTTGATACACAATCAAATTTATGGTTTTTAGCAGGTTCACCGATAGGTATAGCAACTTCATTATAGAACTCTTTCTTATAATATGAACTCAAAATTTTGGCTACCTGCTCTTGAAAAAGCCTACCTACCTTTGGATTTTCGCTATTTGTATTCATTTCTCATTCCCTCACCTATATTATCTTTTTAATTCAGCCATAAATGCTGGTTTAATAGAAAGGTAACCTCTTTCATTATTACAAATCTCTGCCCAATCAAGGATAGCGCAAATAACAAATCCTGGACCAAATGCGGTCTCACCCTCCTGTACACCATGCACCTTATGTGCAATGTATCCTTCAACTGAATTTAACATTAGCTTTTCGGTGCCTAACTTTGCACCGGACTGAGCATTTCCTTTCTTTGCTTTACCACCGTTATTTATTACAACCTCAACTGCAGCTTCTAAAGCTTCCCATACCAGTTGATTTGCCGGAGGTATTTTAGGAGATACAAGGCCTTTACCGTTTTCATTAAACCATATGTCGCAACCATCTCCATTGTAAAGAGTAACAGTTGCTTGCCCTCCTTCAGCATTAAGCTTTTCCTTTATTTTTCTAACTACTAAACTATCTGTATCTTTTACAGACAGGCTTTTTATAATTGGCATAGGCAATTCGCCTCTTTCGACATTTTTTAGTGGAGTCAACTTTAATTTATCCAATATATCTGTAAGTTTCTTTTTTGTTGCAGGGTAAGACATACTTTTCTCATTTTGAATTGCTTTAAAGTTTCCTTGATACTTCAGAAAGCATTCTATAAATTCAAGTTCATCAGTTGACAAATAATCAAACTTACTAAGAGGAAAATCACCATTTAACTCTAATTCGCAATTATCACAGGCAAGCTTTGTTGCTAATAACCTTTCATTACATCTTGGGCATGTAGCCACGAGTTCTCTTTCCATAATATTCCTCCTCCCATATAAGGTAATTGTATATAAGATTGATAATTCTGTCAATATAGTTATTAATATTATTACATACTACTTTTATAAAATAAAAATAGAGCAGTCAAAGTGATTACATCAAATTCACATCAACTGGCTCTCCGTACATTCATTATTCAAGTACAACATCTATCTCTGTGCCATCAAGCAGAGTTACAATAATCCTCTACCATTCAGACACAGTCATCTTCTCAATAATGCTATAAAATAAATCTATATCAAAATCTTGTATCGGTTCCTCCTTCTTCAGCATCTCTATCAATTGATTTGATTTATACCTTACCAAGGCATTCTCACTCTTCAAGTTGTCTTTCCATTTTCCCAAGAAGAATACTTTATTTTCAATCATAGCATTGAAGGTATTTATAAAGGGTTTATATAAAGTACTATAATTTATATGCTTGTTTTCACAGCCCTTTTGGCCCTTTACCTTATATCAGTTATTGCATCTCCAAAAAACCCGTCTAAACCTCTCATCATTAGAGTTCCATACTTTTCTTCCGAATAGGCTGCTACATCATCCTCATATTACCTTTCCTGCAAAGGGATTATTTTCTGAAGCATAATCAAGTTTGTAAACACCATACTTTTCTGCAAAGATTACTCTTCTCTCCATTTCAAGCTGAACTGCCTCCCATGTTTCCTTATCAATAATTTCAGGATGGCTCTCTTCCACATAATACTGAGGAACTTCTCCTTTATTCTCAACTCTCTTCTTTGTAAGAAAGTCCACTGTGTATGTCTTTTGGAGCAGGGCATCACCCTTGTACTTTTCGTTGGTTAACATCTTTCTTATTGTACTTTCATACCATTTCGCTTTTTCATTCCAATTTGGCACTCCATCTTCTTCAAGTTCTCTTGCTATTCTGTTTAACCCTTTGCCATCAAGGAAATCCTTGTAAATCCTTCTTACAATCTTAGCCTGCTTTTCATCAATTATTAGGTTTCCTTCCTCATCTTTATCGTAGCACATGAATTTCGTATAGTTTACTGTCACCTTGCCTTGCTCAAACCTTCTTCTAATTCCCCAGGAGGAGTTTTCTGAAATAGAGCGGCTTTCGTCCTGTGTAGTATTAGGAAACATATGCAAATAACGAACTCATAAATAATACTCAAGTCGCATCCAAAACAAACTTCCTTGGAGAACTCTAGAGGCATAAATTCATCTCTATGCTTCAATAACAGTTTTAGAATATCTAACTTTAATCTTTTCTCTATAAGATGTTTAAATAACTGTAAAGTTACATCACATTGTTTTAAAACCCTCCTATTTTCAAACCAAGTTTTTTCAACAAAAAAATAAGAAGACCTATTAAGGTCTTCTTATTATCACTACATTATTATACATTTATTTCAGCTTTTGCACCTAGCATCTCTGAATTATTATTTAATATTGGATCAATATATTCATCAATAAATTCTACAACTTGACTAGGAGCTCTTCCTATAAATTTCATTGGATCTATTATATCTATAATTTGTTCTTTAGATAACTTAAAGTCAGGATCAGCTAGAATTCTATCTATAAGATCATTATTTAAGCCTTCTCCTTTTACTCTTTGAGCAGCAGCCATAGAATGAACTCTTATTTTCTCATGAAGTTCTTGTCTATCTCCACCTATTTTAACAGACTCCATCATTATATTTTCAGTTGCCATAAATGGAAGTTCATTATTAACGTGAGCAGCAATTACTTTTTCGTATACTACCATATTCTCAGCTATATTCATATATAGATTTAAAACACCATCAAGAGCTAAGAAAGCTTCAGCAACAGCTATTCTTTTATTTGCAGAGTCATCTAAAGTTCTTTCAAACCATTGAGTTGCTGCAGTAATAGCAGGATTTAAAGAATCAACAATTACATATCTAGCTAAAGCACTTATTCTTTCTGATCTCATAGGGTTTCTTTTATATGCCATAGCAGATGAACCTATTTGATTCTTTTCAAATGGCTCCTCAACTTCTTTCATGCTTTGAAGTAATCTTAAATCATTTGAAAATTTATATGCACTTTGTGCTACTTCTGATAAAGTGTTTAAAACTATTGAATCTAATTTTCTTGGATATGTTTGGCCTGTTACACCAAAACTCTTCTTAAAGCCCATTTGAGTAGCTACCATTGTATCAAGAGCTTTAACTTTTTCTTCATCGCCTTCAAATAAAGTCATAAAGCTTGCTTGAGTTCCTGTTGTACCTTTAACTCCTCTTAGCTTTAAAGTACTTAATAAGTGGTCTATATTTTCTATATCCATTACTAAATCTTGCATCCAAAGTGTAGCTCTTTTACCAACTGTAGTTAATTGAGCAGGTTGGAAATGTGTAAAGCCAAGTGTTGGCATATCTTTATATTTTAGTGAGAAATCTTTTAATAGTTTTAATACATTAACAATTTTCTTTTTTACGAGTAAAAGTGCATCTCTCATTATAATAACATCTGTATTATCTCCAACATAACAAGAAGTTGCTCCTAAGTGGATGATTCCTTTAGCTGATGGGCACTGTAAGCCATATGCATAAACATGACTCATAACATCATGTCTAACTTCTTTTTCTTTTTTTATAGCATCTTCATAATTAATGTTATAGATATTAGCTTTTAATTCATTTATTTGTTCGTCAGTTATGTTTAAACCAAGTTCTTTTTCGCATTCTGCTAGTGCAACCCATAGTTTTCTCCATGTAGAAAACTTCATATCATCAGAAAATATGTAACTCATTTCTTTTGAAGCATATCTAGAATTTAAAGGTGTACTATATAAGTTTGTCATAAAAAACCTCCATACGAATAAAATTTAAAATTTATCTAATATAGTTCGCTATTATTATATCATAATTTCTACATAATATCAGTTATATTAAGAAAAAAAGTTGAATATAAATTAGTATAAAAATAGTTGGGAGTTGTATGAATATGTATAAAATAAGTATGTTAGACAAAATTTCTTTCATTTTAGTAATTATAGGGGCTGTAAATTGGGGGACAATTGGGTTATTGAATTTTAACTTAGTTCACTTTCTATTTGGTATCTTACCCATTATAGAACGAATAATTTATATATTAGTATTTGTCGCAGGAATAAATTTAATAGCTATTTTTGTTAGAAGTAAATTCGTTATGAAAAAAGCTTAAAATAAAAAAAAGGTTCTATCGAACCTTTTTTTATTATTCTTCTAAACTGTCGATTAATTTAACGATTTCTTCAACAGCTAAAGTTTCATCATCACCAGAAGCGATAACTTTTACTAAAGCGTCTTTAGTAACTCCTAAAGAAAGAACTCCGATTAAGCTCTTAACATTAGCTTTCTTTCCATTGTACTCAATTTGAACATCAGACTTAAATGATGATGCTTTCTTAACTAATAAAGTTGCAGGTCTAGCGTGTAAACCTGTAGCATTTTTAACTAATACTTCTTTAACTACCATTACATTCACCTCTTTGTATATTTTGTTATAAACATAATAACTTCCTTAATTATATATTGTTTTCTAGATAATTTCAACTGAAATATAAAAATAACGAATTATTTTATTAAAGAAACAAATAAAGATAGTCTCTTAAGTCCTTCTTCTATAATACTATTTGAAGTAGCATAGGATAATCTAATATAATTTTCAAGCCCAAATCCGGCTCCAGGTACCACTGCGACTTTAGTTTCATCAAGCAAGATGTTTGAAAATGTTAGTGAGTCAGTTATTGTTTTACCCTTATAGCTTTTACCAATAAAGCTTTCTATATTCACCATAATGTAAAAAGCTCCTTGAGGATAAATATAGCTTATGTCATCCATTTTATCTAACATCGAACTCATTAAATCACGTCTCTCTTGGAAAACTTTGATCATAGAATATAAATCATCCTGTGGCCCTTCTAAAGCTTCAAGAGCCGCATATTGAGATATAGAACATACATTGGAGGTCATATGACTTTGGATATTGCTCATAACTTTTATAACTTCTTTAGGACCTGCTGCATAACCTACTCTCCAGCCAGTCATTGAATATGATTTGGACATTCCATTTATAACTATTGTTCTTTCGTAGGCATCTTTACTTAAGCTTGCAATACTTACATGCTCTTCAGAGCCATATATTAATTTTTCATAAATTTCATCAGAAATTATAAATAAATTATGCGCTGCAGCAAAATCTGCAAGTTCTTTTAATTCTTCTCTTGTGTATATAGTTCCAGTTGGATTATTAGGAGAATTAATCAAAATTGCCTTAGTTTTTTCAGTTATATACTTTTCTAGAATGCTAACTTTAAATTTATAGTTATCTTCCTTTTTGCAATCAATAAATACTGGAACACCATCAGCTAATTTAGTTAATTCAGGATAACTAACCCAATATGGTGTTGGTATAAGAACCTCATCTCCAGGATTAAGTATTGCAAGAAAAGCATTTGCTAAACATTGTTTAGCTCCTGTAGAAATTATTATTTGAGATTCATCATATGTTAAATTATTATCTTTATATAACTTAGTAGCTATAGCTTTCTTAAGATTTGTTATACCAGCTGCTGGTGTGTATTTTGTAAATCCTTCTTCCATAGCCCTAACTGCTGCATCTCTAATATTTTTAGGAGTATTAAAATCTGGTTCACCTGCTCCAAAACTTACTACATCTATTCCATTAGCTTTCATTTCTTTAGCCTTTGCTGTAATAGCTAATGTAATTGACGGCGATATTGCTTCCCCTTTTTTTGATAAAATCATAATGTACCTCCATTTTTACTTTTGCTTATTAATAGTTTATTTAATTGACTTTCATTGATGCCATATTCACCAATAATACTTTCTTCCTTTGAAATGATTGTGTGACAATCACTTCCCCCAGTTACAAGAAGTTTGTATTTGCTAGCAATATTATAAATGCAATTAATTTTTTCGCAATTATGACTCGGATGAAATACTTCTATGCCTTTAAGTCCATGACACTTTAATCTTTTGATAGTATTCTCCAGTTCCATTGGTCGATTCATTTCACCTGGATGTGCCAAAACAGAAATTCCTCCAGCGTATTCTATAATATCTAAGATATCATTGTAAGGAAGTTTTTCTCTTTTTACATAGGCTGGTTTTCCTTCAATAAGATAATTAATAAATGCAGACTTAAATGAGTCTGCATATCCTTTTTTTACTAATGCAGAAGCAATATGTGCCCGACCTAAAGAGCATAATTTATTAGTATTTAAATCTGAAAAATCAATTTCTATGTCAATCTTTTTTAACTTATCTAATATTCCTTCAACCCTTTTTGATCTCGATACCTTTAAATCATCCATTAATCCTAATAAGTGACTATCTTTTATGTCTATGAAGTACCCTAAAATATGTATTTCCATTCCATTAAATTCAGTAGATAATTCTATACCAGGAATTATAGATAGGTCATCATACATATTTTCCGTTATGTATTGTGATTCTAGGGTATCGTGATCAGTTATGGAAATGTAATTAATTTTTCGCCTCATTGCTAATTCAACAATTTCCTCAGGAGTTAATTTGCCGTCAGAATATGTTGAGTGAATATGTAAATCAGCGTATTTCATAACTTTCACCTGATTTCTCTTACTATATATAAAAAATATATCATTTTATCATTATATTGTAAACTTTAATATGTGAAAGTCTTATTAAAAGGAAAAAACTCGACATTGTCGAGTTAAATTCAAAATAATTTATAAATAATATTATTACCTAGGTTGTACAATTAGTTTTATAGCTGTTCTTTCTTCTCCGTCAATTACAATATCAGTGAAAGCAGGAACACATACGATATCCTTTCCACTTGGGGCAACAAAACCTCTAGCTATAGCAATGGCTTTAACTGCTTGATTAATAGCTCCGGCTCCAACAGCTTGAATTTCAACTATATTTTTTTCTTTTATAATTGCTGCCAGTGCACCTGCTACTGAATTCGGATTAGATTTTGTTGAAACTTTTAATACTTCCATTATTTTGACCTCCTAGTCTTACTAAATTAGCATACGTTTACATATTGCATAATAAATACTTTACACCATATTATATATTCTATATATTTCAATAAATTCCTTCTTCATAAACAAAAAAAATTAAATTTTTATTAAGAAAAAATAAAATACATTTTGTTTTCACAAAATGTATTTATTATCGATTATTTTGCATACTCTACAGCACGAGTTTCTCTAATTACATTTACTTTTATTTGACCTGGATATTCCAATTCTTCTTCAATGCTCTTTACAATATTTCGTGCCATCTCAGTTGCGACTGCATCATCGACTTGATCTGGTTTAACCATAATTCTAATCTCTCTTCCAGCTTGAATGGCATATGACTTTTCTACGCCTTCATATGAGTTTGCAATCTCTTCTAATTTCTCTAACCTCTTAATATAAGCTTCTAGTGTTTCCCTTCTAGCACCTGGTCTTGCTGCTGAAATTGCATCAGCTGCCTGAACCAATACTGCTTCCAACGAAATCATCTCAACATCTCCATGGTGAGCCGCAATAGCATTTACCACTACAGCTGATTCATGATATTTCTTAGCTAAATCTCCACCTATTAATGCATGAGGACCTTCGTATTCTTGATCTACACCTTTTCCTATATCGTGTAGCAAACCAGCTCTTCTTGCAATGTTAACATCTAGTCCTAACTCAGAAGCCATCAATCCAGCTAAATAAGCAACCTCTATAGAATGTTTTAAAACATTCTGACCATAACTTGTTCTGTATTTTAATCTACCTAACAACTTAATAATCTCAGGGTGTAATCCATGTACCCCAGTTTCAAAAGTGGCTTGCTCGCCTTCCTCTTTTATATCGTTTTCTACATCTTTTGTAGCCCTCTCAACCATTTCTTCAATTCTAGCAGGATGTATTCTACCATCTACTATTAATTTTTCCAAAGCTAATCTTGCTACTTCTCTTCTTATAGGATCAAAGCTTGATAATATTACTGCTTCAGGAGTATCATCTATAATCAAATCTACCCCAGTAAGTGTTTCAAGTGTTCTAATATTTCTACCTTCTCTACCTATAATTCTGCCCTTCATTTCATCATTTGGAAGCGCTACAACATGCACTGTTGATTCAGAAACGTGATCTGCAGCACATCTTTGAATAGCAGTTGTAATTATTTCTCTTGATCTCTTATCTGCTTCTTCCTTGGCCTTAGTTTCAACCTCTTTAATCATAATGGCAGCTTCATGTTTAATTTCTTTGTTTACTTCTTCAAGTAAAATGTTTTTAGCATCTTCGGAGCTTAAACCAGATATTCTTTCTAGTTCCTCTCTTCTTTGCTTCAATAATTCTTGAATATTAGCTTCCATTACATCAATTTCTTGCATTCTTTTGTTAACAACGTCTTCTTTCTTTTCTAACACTTCACCCTTTTTGTCAAGTGTTTCTTCTCTTTGAATTAATCTTCTTTCAAGTCTTTGAATTTCATTTCTTCTTTCTCTTGAATCTCTTTCAAAGTCATTTCTTAATCTATGAACTTCTTCTTTAGCTTCTAAAATAGCTTCCTTCTTCAAAGATTCTACATCTTTTTTGGAATTCTCAAGAAGTTCATGTGCTTCTTTTTCTAAATTTTCAACTTTATTTTTTGAAACTTTTTTCACAACCATATATGTAGCAACTGCTAAAACAGCTAATACTACAATATCTATTAATATAAGTTTCGTTTCCATTTAAACACCTCCTTCGCATCTATTTCAATGTATATAAAATTTAAATAAGATAGCGTAGAAAGGTGTCATATATATTCTCACTGTAAACTAGTGAATTTGATAAACCAGTATTTGTTATTATTGTATAGCAATTTTTTTCTTATGTCAAGCGACAACAATTGCTAGGTGAATTAACTATGGTATTATAAGCATAATATACCTAGCAAAAAATTTGGTTATTTTTTAATTTCAATTCCTACATTTGAAAATTCACAACTTGAGCAATCATAGTTTTTAATTTTTAGCTTTCTGTAATTATTATTAACTATAAATCTATACTTATTCAATTTATATTCGTCTCCGTTTATATAAACTGCATCCTCGTAAAATTTTATTGCTAGTGGAAGTAAATCCTTAATATTTTTATTAAATAGATTATCTTTCTCTACTGGTGTATATATTGTTTTTCTACAATAAGTATCATATACTTCTATGCTATCAGTAGATGTACTTATTGATTTTATATTACCATTATCATAGAATTCTAGAGAGTTATTTTCTCCATGTATTCCTATTGCACTATAATCGTATGCATTTATATTGCCTATTGGTGTGATTATCTTTGTTATATCACTTGGTTCGCATGATTTAATACTCCCATTTTCATATAAAGATACGCCTATTCTTATTTTAATATCTTGTTCATTAGCATTAATTAATATATTATCCCCTGGCCATAAGGTAATACTTTTGATTTTCTCATTTTCATAAAATTGAAGAGTCATAAATTTGGATTTAAAAGATCCAAAGCTAAAATTAAAATCATATTCTTGAGCAAGATCATGTTCATTTTCTTCACCCCAATATGCTGTAAGTTTGCCATTTAAGTGAAATAATCTTTTTATATAACCATTGTCATAAAAAGTTATTTTCTCTGCAGAAAAATATTTGTCCTTAATTTTTATATTTGTATTCTCATTTAATGATATTACTTTTAGATTTCCATTTTCATAGAAAGATAGTGAATTAATATATTTCTTTCTTACCTCATCATATTCATATTGTGGGATCAATTCTCCATAAGAGGTTTCTAAGATGTTTTTCTCAGTTAAAATACATTCTTTCAATTGACCATTATTATAATATATGGGTGAAGATATTCCTTTAATAACACCGTACTTTGTATTTAACTCCATATAATGTACCTCCTTTATCTATCTAAAAATATATAATTTTATATAACAAAAAGGAGCAGTGAATTTCACTGCTCCTTTGCAACACCATTATATGATATTAATTTTAGCATGATTTAGCCTTTATGTCATCTTAAAAAATCAAAATTATTTTGCTTCTTCTTTAGTTGTTTCTTTAGCTTTAGCTTTATCCTTTTCAGTCTTAGCAGGAGCTGCAGCTAATGGTAATTCATATTTTTTTCTAATTGTATTTTCTATTTCTAAAGATAATTCTGGAGTATCTTTTAAGAACTGTTTAGCATTTTCTCTTCCTTGTCCTAGTCTAATATCGCCATAAGAGAACCAAGCTCCACTTTTTTGTATTATGTTCTCTTTAACACCTACATCAACTATGTTACCTTCTTTTGATATACCTTCATTATACATTATATCAAATTCAGCTTGCTTAAATGGTGGTGCCACCTTATTTTTAAGAACTTTAACTCTAGTTCTATTACCAACTATGTTATCACCAAGTTTTATAGAATCGATTCTTCTAATATCCATTCTTACAGAAGCATAGAATTTAAGAGCTCTACCACCTGGAGTAGTTTCTGGGTTACCAAACATAACACCAACTTTTTCTCTTAATTGGTTTATAAATATAGCTACACATTTAGTTTTGCTTATAGTTCCAGTAAGTTTTCTAAGTGCTTGTGACATTAATCTTGCTTGAAGACCTACATGAGAATCTCCCATTTCGCCTTCTATTTCAGCTCTTGGAACTAAAGCAGCTACAGAATCCACAACTATAACATCAATTGCTCCAGAACGCACTAAAGCTTCAGCAATTTCTAATGCTTGCTCTCCTGTATCTGGTTGTGAAACTATTAAATCATCAGTATTTACTCCTAGGTTATGCGCATAATTAGGATCTAATGCATGTTCTGCATCTATATATCCAACGGCTCCACCTGCTTTTTGAGCTTCTGCTACTATTTGTAAAGCTACTGTAGTTTTACCTGAACTTTCAGGACCGTATATTTCTATTATTCTTCCTTTTGGTACTCCGCCTATTCCTAAGGCTATATCTAAATCAAGACATCCAGTTGATATAGCTTCTATCCCGCTGTTAGTATGCTCGCCTAATTTCATTATTGAGCCTTTTCCGAACTGTTTCTCTATCTGGCCCATTGCAGCCTCTATTGCTTTTAGTTTATCCATATCTAAATTTGCCATGAAGTTCCATCCTTTCTCGAACATCTGTTCTATATACTAATTATATGTTACTTTTTTATTTATGTCAACAAGGGATATAGTGTTTTTTTATAGGAAACTTAAAACCCTATAACATAAAAGTTCCAATAAGAATTGGAACTTTTATCTAAATTATTGTCATTTATTTTTTTAATATACTACTTATTTGTATCTATTGTATTTTTGTTTTTGTTAAAATAGTCAACTCCAGAAAGGATAGTAATTGCTACAGCTATATATAATAATATATCTGGCAAATAATCATATAAAGCATGAAGTGTACTATTAGTCATAAAAGTATTTAAAAGCATACTTGAATTATTTATATTTACTTTAAGTAATAGTGTTATTATTGCAATAATCTGAATTACAGTTTTAATCTTTCCCCACCAGGAAGCTGCAATAACAGTTCCTTCAGCAGCCGCTATAGTTCTTAAACCAGAAACAGCAAATTCTCTAGCTATAATTATAACAGCAGCCCAACTAGGTATGATTTGTAATTCAACTAAGGAAATTAGTGCAGATGTAACTAACAACTTATCTGCTAACGGATCCATGAATTTTCCAAAGTTAGTAATTTGATTTCTACTTCTTGCAATATATCCATCTAGCTTATCAGTTAATGATGCTAGTATAAATATAAAAGTAGCTATATATGTTCCATAATCAATTTTCAATGCAATAAACAGTAAAAATACTGGTACTAAAACAATTCTAATAAGTGTCAATTTATTTGCAAGATTCATCACAAACAACCCCTAATAAATCATATTCCAAAGCCTCGGTAATTTTAACCTTAACAAACTCTCCAACCTTCAGGTCTTGATCTTTTATAAATACATTTCCATCAATTTCAGGAGCCATTTCTTCACTTCTACCAAAGAAATATTCTCCATTATATCCTTCCACAAGAATATCATAGATTCTTCCAATTTTCAAACTATTTATTTCAGAAGAAACATTCTGTTGTATAAGCATGATATCCTCTTCCCTTTTAGCCTTTAAATCTTCAGAAATTTGATTACTCATTGTCGCAGCTGGAGTACCTTCTTCTTGAGAATATCTAAACACTCCAACCTTCTCCAGTTTGTATTCTTGAAGAAAATCCTTTAGGGTATCAAAGTCTTCATCACTCTCACCTGGGAACCCTACGATTAATGATGTTCTAATAGTTATATTAGGAATGGATTTTCTTATAGTATTAATTTTATCTAGTACATCTTCCTTTGATGTTTTTCTTCCCATAAGTTTAAGGATATTAGAAGAAATATGTTGTAATGGCATATCTATATATTTACAAATCTTTTCTTCTGAAGCCATAACACTTATAAGCTCTTCAGTTATCTCTTCTGGATAGCAGTACATAAGTCTAATCCATTTAAGATCATTTATTTTGCAAAGTTCTTTAAGTAGCCTATGAAGTGCTTTCTCACCATATAAATCTATACCATAACGTGTGGTATCCTGAGCTACAAGAATTATTTCCTTAACTCCATTACTTACTAAAGCTTCTGCTTCTTTTAAAATATTTTCTATTGATCTACTTCTGAACTTTCCTCTTATTTTTGGAATTATACAGTAGGTACAAAAATTATCGCACCCTTCAGCAATTCTTAAATAAGCTGTTGCTTTATCAGTAGTTATAACTCTATTGCCTTCATTTATATTTTCGTCTGAATAATCTATTGAGACCACTCTCTCATTACCAGCAATGAAGTCTTCTATATACTGATTAATTTTTTTATAATCATTTACTCCAAGCATTATATCTATTTCAGGCATAAGCTCTTCTAAATCTTTTCCATATCTTTGCGTTAAACATCCAGTTGCAATTAAAAGTTTGCAGTTATATTTATTTTTATATTTAGCCATTTCAAGTATTGTATCTATAGATTCTTGTTTAGCTTTCTCAATAAACCCACAGGTATTTACAATAATTATTTCAGCTTCTTTTGGATTATTCGTAAATTCATAATTTGTTTTCATTTCACCTAGTAAGATTTCAGAATCTACTCTATTTTTGTCACAACCTAAACTTACTAAACCTACCTTATATTTTGTCAAAATTATTCCTCCTATGTTAGATAAATTACAAATTTAATTTTAAAACTCTTTATATTTTAAAACAAGTGTTTTTTTTGTTTAATACTCCTCTAATTCGCTTTTTGATATTAATACCTGCCTTGGTTTTGTTCCATCTTTTGCTGATATAATACCTCTTTCTTCTAATTGCTCAATTATTCTAGCTGCTCTATTAAAGCCAATTCTTAATCTTCTTTGTATATATGAAGCAGAAGCTTGGCCGCTTTCAACTACAATATTTATTGCTTCATCAAGAAGTTCATCAGTATCATCATCAGAAATTTTATTATTTTCTACAGATTCACTATTTATATGGTCAATTATTTCCTCTTTATATTGTATGTTATTTTCATCTGATTTTATGAAAGAAACAACTTTTTCAACCTCTTCTTCAGAAATGAAAGCACCCTGTATCCTTAGAGGTTTCGATTCACCAACTGGGTAGAATAACATGTCTCCTTTACCTAATAATTTCTCAGCTCCGGAAGAATCTAGTATAGTTCTTGAATCAACTTGTGAAGAAACTGCAAAGGATATTCTAGATGGTATGTTAGCTTTAATTACGCCAGTTATAACATCTACAGATGGTCTTTGAGTCGCAAGAACTAGATGCATACCTGCAGCTCTCGCCATTTGTGCTAATCTTGCAATGTATTCCTCAACATCATTTGGACATACCATCATTAAATCTGCTAACTCATCTACAATTATAACGATATAAGGAAGCTTTGCTTCAATTTGTCCTTTTTCTAAAAGTGCATTATATGATTGTACATTCCTTACACCTAAATCAGCAAACAACTTATATCTTCTTGTCATTTCATTAACAGCCCAATTTAATGCTGCAGCAGCTTTTTTAGGATCTGTTACTACTGGTATTAATAGATGAGGAATTCCATTATAAACATTTAACTCTACAACCTTAGGGTCAATCATAAGCAGTGCTACATCCTCTGGTGAATATTTATATAATATACTCATGATTAAGGTATTAATACATACAGATTTTCCCGAGCCCGTAGCTCCGGCAATTAATAAGTGAGGCATTTTGCTTAAGTCTGTTACAATACACTGTCCTGCAATATCTTTTCCTAATGCAAAAGCAACATTACTTGTAGAATTTTTAAATTCATTGGATTCTAGTACTTCTCTTAAAAATACAGGGGTTACCTTTTTATTTGGAACCTCTATACCTACAGCAGATTTTCCCGGTATTGGAGCTTCTATTCTTACTCCTGAAGCAGCTAAACTTAATGAAATATCATCAGATAGATTTACAATCTTTGAAACCTTAACTCCGATATTAGGTTGAAGTTCATATCTTGTAACTGCTGGTCCTTTTGTAACTTGTAAAACCTTTGCTTCAACCCCAAATGAACTAAGAGTTTCTTCAAGTTTATTAGCTGAAGCTATAAGTTCTTTTTTATCTTCCTTATTAATCTTAAGCCCACTATTAGCATTTAAATAGTCTAAATTAGGTATAATATATTCCTTTTCTGCTTTTACTTCAGATATTTTTTCAACTATTTCTTTATTTACATCTTCTTTAACATTATTTTCAAGTTTTTTGCTTTTAGTTGGCTCGCTTTTAACATTAGAAATATCAGAAGCTATGTCACCCATTTGAAACACTGCAATTTCTTTATTTTTCTCTTCCTCCAACGGCTCATTATGAATTTCAGCATTTTTCATAAAATCTAATATTTTAATCTTCTTATTTATACCATCTATATATTCATTTTCAACCTTGCTTTTATCAACTTCTAAATTAATATCTGGTTCTCTTTCTTTTAATTGAATATTTTTATTTTTTAAATCTTCCTTAACTCTTTTACCTTTATCTTTTATATTTTTCCCCATATCTCTAATTGAAAGATTAAATGTTATTACTATACATATAACATATATAGCCATATAAACAATTATTGAACCTACAAATCCTAAAATTTTATATATAGGATATGCTAATGTAAAACCTAAAATTCCACCATCTAATGGTGAGGAGAGTTTAATTATGTCTCCTATAATTGTAAAAAAGTCAGATGTGTTATTACTACGTATGTCCATATTTATTGAAGCAACTAATAGTAATGTATTAATTACTAAAAAGGTTATTGGGTAAAATTTATACCCTAGCTGAAGCTCACCTTTGTGATATATGATCATAGCACCAAAATATATTAGATATAATGGCATTACAAATGCTCCAATTCCTAAAAGAGAGAATAAAACATTCTTTGAAAATGCAGAAAAGTATCCTGCTAAATTAGTATATATACCTATTGCTAAAATGAATCCTATAACAATCCACATAAAACCTTTTATCTCTGAATATTGCTTTATCTCTGTTTTTTTCTTCTTTCTTGATCTAGTCTTTCTCCTTGCCATTTTACCACCCCTATCTCTCTATTCTATATTATAATTTAATATCCTTTTTTACACAAATAAACCATAGGATTTTTCCTATGGTTTATTTAACATATCTATTCTATCATAGACTCAAGTTTATCTAAAGCAGATTTTACTCCACCAACTTCATCTATCAATCCAATATCAACTGCTTCTTTTCCGATGAGTATAGTACCCATATCATTAAGAAGTTCATCTGTCTGCAACATTAAACGCTTTAATTCATCTGTTTCTATCTTAGAAGTTCTAACAATAAAATCATTTATTCTTTGTTGCATCTTATTGAAATAATTAAAGGTTTGAGGAACTCCTATTATTAGTCCGTTCATCCTTATGGGATGAATAATCATTGTTGCTGACGGAGAAATAAATGATGCTTTAGCAGAGGTAGCTAATGGAGCACCTATAGAGTGACCACCACCAATTACTAATGAAACAGTTGGTTTAGACATGCTATTAATCATTTCAGCTATTGCTAGCCCAGCCTCTACATCTCCGCCAACGGTATTAAGTATGAATAAAACACCTTTAACATTTGGGTTTTGTTCAATGGATAAAAGTTGAGGTATTAAATGCTCATACTTTGTAGTTTTGGTGTTTGGTGGCAAAATCATATGCCCTTCTATTTGACCAATTATAGAAATAACTTGAATTCTTTCATCAGGCTTTACAGGTTCTGTATTACCAACTTCTTTAATTGATTCAATTTCCTCATTCTTTTCTTTTTTTTCTTCAGCTTGGGATTCAGCAGAATAAAAATTATTTTCATTAGGATTTTTTTTATTTAAATTTATAGGATTATCATAAGTCATAACAAACACTCCTCCTGTACCTTTATATTTTGTACAAGAGGAGTATTTTTATACTATAGGATTCTCAATTTATTCTTGTTTAAATAAGTTATTTGTAAAACTTAAAATCTTATAATTGAAAAGTCTTGTGTAAAATATTAGTAGCTTCACTTACCTTATCGCTTTCGATTAAACACCAAATAGTGCTATGAGAGTCAGCAGTTTGAAGTACATCTATATTACTATCACTTAATGCTTTTATTATCTTTGCCATTACACCAGGTATTCCAGCCATTCTTGAGCCTATAACTGAGATTTTACTACAATTTTCAATTAAGGAATATTTAATATTAATATTTTTAAATATTGTTTCTAGCATGTTTTTCTTACTGCTATCAATTGTAAAAATCTTTTCTTTTGGAAATATATTTATTAAATCCAAACTGATATCATTATTTGCAACAATATCTAAAAGCTCCTTATAATGAGGATTGCCTTGATTA
This sequence comes from Clostridium sp. 'White wine YQ', assembly GCF_028728205.1. Taxonomy (NCBI): domain Bacteria; kingdom Bacillati; phylum Bacillota; class Clostridia; order Eubacteriales; family Clostridiaceae; genus Clostridium; species Clostridium sp. 'White wine YQ'. Next base: position 1,181,509 of record NZ_JAQYUU010000001.1, on the reverse strand, counting down.
TCCTCTAATTTAATAGAAACTTGTATTCTATTGTTCAAATATGTAATTCCAGTTATTATTCTTGAGCTATTTGAATCTCCTATACTATTTATTAATGTACCGGAACAATTATTCATTGTATTCTTAATTACTAGCGGCACATTTCCTCTCATTGCAATATCGACTGCTTTAGGATGAATTACTTTAGCACCTTGATCTGCTAATTGGAAAACTTCACTATAACTGATTACATCTATTAAAGAAGCATCTTCTACAATTCTTGGATCAGCAGTCATTATTCCATCTACATCGGTATATATTTGGATCTCGTGAGCATTTAAAGCAACACCAATTAAGGAAGCAGATGTATCACTTCCTCCTCTACCTAAGGTAGTTATAAAGCCTTCTTTTGTCACTCCTTGAAATCCAGTTATTACTGGGATATATCCCTTAGAAATTATGTCACTTAACATTTTAATATCCACATTAGTTGAAGTAGCGTTAGTAAAGTCATCGTTAGTTACGATACCAGCTTGTCCACCTGTTAATGGCATAGCCTTAAGACCAATTTTATTTAATTCATTACTCATTACTACTGCACTTATTATTTCACCACAACACATTAATAGGTCTGTAGCCTGTTTATTTTCTTCTTTAAATTTATCATCAAGCAAAGATAACAATGTATCTGTTGCATAAGGTTCACCTTTTCTACCCATAGCAGAAACAATAACTACAGGTGAAAAGCCTTCATCTATAGCTGCTTTTACTTTTTCTACTACAAACTTTCTTCTACTTTCAGTTGATACAGATGTGCCACCGAATTTTTGTACTAAAAATTTCAAAATATCCACTTCCTCTTAATTTTATAACCTTGCACGTTTTATATTCTCTTCTTCTACATCTAGAATTATAGTTTTTGATCCTATTTTCTTTACATACTCCCAAGGTATTTCTAAATATTCACTACCTCCGAAAAATGAAAATTTTGAGTTGTTTAAATTAATGATTAAAAACTTAAGATTTCCATCATCATCAATTATAATATCATTATTAGATAAATAACTATATTTTTCTCCGTCATTTACGTTAATTATTTCAAAACGTTCCATTTCACTTAATGTTTTAATATTTTCACTCATAGCATTACCCCCTTAAAACATAATATGAATTAAGGAGGTAATTTATAACTAAATACATTCTTAAAATTTACATAATATTATATTGTAACTATACTAATGTTGCCTTTAGAGAATTATAAGCAAAAACTTCCTTCTCGCATTGAGCAGATAATTCATCAAGAGAAATACTTTTTCCAACAAATGCTCCATTTATAATTCCATCATCAAAACAAAAACTTTGAACTTCTTTTATGGAATCTTTATTAATTCTATCTATTTTTTTAATTATATCTTCTGGAGTATTTATTTTATTTTGGAATAGCACGGATTTACCGTTATTAAACATCCTTGCAGAGGTACTCTCTAATCCCAAAATATAATGTGCTTTAATCTTCTCTTTATTTATATTTATCTCTTCTTGCGTAAATTCTTTTGTTTTAAATTTATTTAACTCCTCTTTAATAACAGAAATAGCTTTACCAGCGTATGTTGGACTTAAACCAGTATATACATTAAATGCACCAACATTTTGAAATGGTAGCAGATATGAGTATATTGAATAGCATAAACCTAACTCTTCTCTAACTTTTTGGAATAAAATAGAGGATGCTCCACCACCAAGTATATTATTTAGAAGAACTAAACTATAACCTCTTTCATCACCATTAGGAACACCTTTTAGTCCAAAGTTAATATGAAGTTGCTCTATATTTTTTTCAGTATATAAAAAGTTTTCTTCTAATTTAGACTTTGAATATTCAAAAGATCTATTTGAAGTTTCTTCCCAAATACCAAAGTAATTTTCTATTAAAGCTTTTAATTCAGATTCATCAAAATTTCCACATATTGAAATGACAGTATTTTTAGTAGTATAGTTGTTATTTATGAAATCTTTTAGCTTCTTTGAATTAAAGCTTGATACAGTTTTAGGAGTACCTAAAATTGCATAGGATAACGAGTCATCACCAAAGGCTGCTTTAGCGTATACATCGCCTAAAACTTCCTCAGGAGTATCCTCGTTCATATTGATTTCTTCTATTACTACTCCTTGTTCTTTAGATATTTCTTCGTCATCTAATTTAGAGTTTAGAATCATATCAGCTAAAATGTCTATAGAAAGTTCTAAATGTGTATTTAAAGCTTTAATATAATAACATGTTGATTCTTTACTAGTATATGCATTTATTTGACCACCAACATTCTCTATTTCTTCTACGATTTCCTTGGCAGTCCTTTTATTTGTACCTTTAAATAACATATGTTCAATAAAGTGAGATATTCCATTAATACTTGGATTCTCATTTCTAGAACCATTATTAACCAAAACACCAATGCTAATGGAATTAATGTAGTCGATTTTTTCAGTTACAATTCTTAATCCATTTTTTAAAGTATATAAGTTATACATAATGCCTCCATTTAAAAAATAAAAAGGCAACTATAATTGCCCTTCTATTTATTCTTCATCTTTTTTTTCAGTATCTACAATCGCATCTTTTCTAGAAAGGTTAACTCTTCCTTGAGCATCAATTTCAGTAACTTTTACTAATATTTCATCCCCAACTGATACAATATCTTCAACTTTATTTACTCTATTTACATCAAGTTTTGAAATGTGAACTAATCCTTCTTTTCCAGGTAAAACTTCTACAAATGCTCCAAATGCAGCTATCTTAGTTACTTTACCTAAGTAAACTTCTCCAACCTTAACTTCTTTTGTTAAACCTTCAATTATACCAATTGCTTGCTTAACCCCTGCTGAGTCAGAAGAAGATATAAATATCTTACCATCATCTTTAATATCAATTTTAACACCTGTGTCAGCAATTATTTTATTAATTACTTTACCACCAGCTCCAATTACATCTCTAATTTTATCAGGATCTATTTGCATAGCTGAAGTCTTTGGTGCAAATTCTGATACTTCTTCTCTTGGACCAGATATACAAGCATTGATTTTATCTAAAATTTCCATTCTAGCTTTCTTAGCATTTTCTATAGCAGTTCTTATAACATAAGCTGAAAGTCCAGCTAGCTTTGTATCAACTTGAATTGAAGTAATACCTACTTCTGTACCTGCTACTTTAAAGTCCATATCTCCAAAGAAATCTTCTATTCCTTGAATATCTGTTATAACGCCTTCTTCAGTTAAGTCTTCTGAAGTAATTAATCCCATTGCAATACCTGCAGCTGGTCTTTTTATTGGTACACCAGCATCTAATAATGCTAATGTAGATCCGCATACAGAAGCTTGAGATGTAGATCCATTTGAACTTAAAACTTCTGATACTAATCTTATAGTATATGGGAATTCTTCTTCAGAAGGTATTAATGGTTCTAAAGCTCTTTCTGCTAAAGCTCCATGACCAATTTCTCTTCTTCCTGGTCCTCTTAATGGTCTAACTTCTCCAACACTATATGCAGGGAAATTATAATGATGCATGTATCTCTTAGATTGCTCTTCACCTATACCATCAAGAACTTGCACATCACCAATTGCACCTAATGTAGCAACAGTCATTACTTGAGTTAATCCTCTAGTAAAGATACCAGTTCCATGCGTTCTTGGAAGTACATTAACTTCGCAGTTTATAGGTCTTATTTCATCAAATCTTCTTCCATCAGGTCTTCTATGTTCTTTTAATAACATGTGTCTTACTACTTCTTTTTGGATGCTGTATACTACTTCACCAACATCACTCATGTTATCAGGATATTTTTCTTTAAATGCATCAAGAACTTTAGCCTTAGCTTCATCTACTGCTAAGTTTCTCTCATTTTTATCAATAATATACATCGCTGTCTTTAATATTTCATATGAGTAATCTCTTACATCTTGAGCTAGAGCATCGTCTACCTTGTGTAATTCAGGAACTATCTTTTCTTTACCGAATTGTTTAACACACTCTTCTTGGAATAATGCAATCTTCTTACATTCTTCAAATCCAAAATTAATAGCATTGATCATAGTTTCTTCTGGTATTTCATTTCCACCAGCTTCAATCATCATTACCTTGTCTTTTGTAGCACAAACTGTTAAGAACATTTCAGATTTTTCTCTTTGAGCTGATGTTGGATTTATAACAAAGTTTCCGTCAATTAATCCTACTTGAACACCTGCAACTGGAGTCGTAAATGGAATGCTTGATAATGCTAATGCAGTAGAAGCTGCATTAATTGCTAAAATTTCTGGAAGATTATCGTTTTCTACAGATACAACTGTACAAACTACTTGAACATCATTTCTGAAACCCTTTGGAAATAAAGGTCTTAATGATCTATCGATTGCTCTACCATTTAAAATAGCGTTTTCAGAAGGTCTTCCTTCTCTTTTAATAAATCCACCAGGTATTTTACCTACTGCATATAGTCTTTCTTCATATTCAACGCTTAATGGAAAGAAGTCTATTCCATCTCTTGGTTTTTCTGAAGCATTTACATTTGTTAAAACAACTGTGTCACCATAACTCATAAACATAGCACAATCAGATAACATACCAATGTTACCAAATTCTACTTTCATTTCTCTTCCGGCAACAGTTGTTGAATAAATATGGCTCATAAATTAACCTCCTTTAGGTTATGTAAGTATCTACATAATTTTACAAATTTTGCCCTTCTAAAACAATAGAGCGGATATACCGCTCTATAATTATCTTCTTAATCCTAATTGTTGGATGATTGTTCTGTATCTTTCGATATCGATGCTGTTAAGATAGTTTAATAAACCTCTTCTTTGTCCAACCATCATTAAAAGACCTCTTCTTGAATGGTGGTCTTTTTTATGTGTTCTTAAATGCTCAGTTAAAGAGTTTATTCTTTCACTTAATAGAGCAATTTGAACTTCTGGAGAACCAGTATCTCCTTCATGTCTAGCATATTTTGCAATAATTTCTGCCTTTTTAGTTTTATCCATGTAAATACACCTCCGTAATTTATCCCCTATTTCCAAGAAGAAAGTCGGCTAGTCTTAACTCTTAGAAGTAGGTTCCTAAAGAGTATTATAACAAAAGAATTTTCCATTGTAAATGAATTTTTACAAATTAATACTTAAAGACTCTTTTACAGCAAATTCTTTGTCAGAATTTAATTGTGCTATTAATTCATCTAAAGATGCAAAGTTTTCCTCATCTCTTATTCTTTTGATAAAATAAACTTTTAGTATCTTATCATATATATCTTCATCAAAATCTAATATATATGTTTCTACAGTTAAATTTTCACCTTTTACTGTAGGGTTATATCCAACTGATGTAATTCCTTTATATTGTTTTTCATTAATAACTACATTTGTATAATAGACACCTATCTTAGGTAAGATAAAGTCTGAAGAATATTCAAGATTTGCAGTTGGAAATCCAAGCTGTCTTCCAAGTTTTTTACCATGAATCACTTTCCCTTGAATATAATAAGCTCTTGAAAGCATTTCATTGGCATCTTCAATATTTCCGCTACTTATCTCTTCTCTAATTCTTGATGAACTTACTATCTCGTCTTTATATGTATAAGCATCTAATATATGTAACTTAAAATTATATTTTCCTTCTAAACTTTTTAAAAGCTCTATGTTACCTTTGTTTTTATAACCAAATCTATAATTAAATCCAACAACTATTCCTTTTGCATTATATTTTGTACATAATAAAGAAATAAAATCTTCTGGTTCAATTTTCATAAAGCTTTCATTAAAATCAACCAAAGTAAATATATCAATTTTTAAATCACTTAGTATTTTAACCTTTTCTTCATTACTCATTAAAAGCTTAGGTGCTAATTCAGGTCTAATTAATGAAAGGGGATGATTCTTAAAAGAGAATACCATGCTTTTCCCGTTATTTGCGTTAGCTAATTCTCTAGCCTTATTTATTAAAGTCAAATGTCCTTTATGTAAACCATCAAAACTGCCTAATGCAATATAAGTATCTTCTTTGATTGCTTCATTATTAATTTCATTAATTATAATCATTTATATATTCCCCTTTTTGTTACTCCATAAGATTTTTAAGTAGTTTGAATCCCTGGTCAGTTCCTTTTCCTAAACCTAAGAATTCATTTTTGGAATTATATACTTTATATATTTCATCTAATTCAAAAAAGCTCTTTGTAAAATTAGGATCTAGAAGTTTCACACCATTTATGAGTAATTTTTCATAGCCTTCTTCTAATATAACACTTTCATACATTGAAAGTGCTTTCTCAGAAGAAATCATATGGCTTAATAAAGTTTCTAAATCCAAGCTTTCTAAATCTACGGAATCTTTTATATCAAAAGGTTCTGATGCCATTCTAGTTAATTCCCTCATTACAGCACCTACATTAAGACTTTTACCTATATCATAGCATAAGCTTCTAATATATGTGCCTTTAGAACAACTTACATCCATAGTTATATATGGCAAATCTATCTCAATATTCTCAATATTAAAGATAGAAATTGGTCTTTTTTCTCTTTCAACTTCAATGCCTTTTCTTGCTAACTCATATAGTCTTACTCCATTTTGTTTTAATGCAGAATACATTGGTGGTTCTTGCATTATATCACCTTTAAAGGAACTAATGACATGTAAAACCTCTTCTTTTGTTATGAAGGAAGCATCATGTTCTTCTAATATGGTACCTTCTGAGTCATAGGTATCAGTAATTATACCTAATTGAAATTTTACTCTGTATTTCTTTTTACCTGACATTATATAGTCAATTAATTTTGTACTTTTTCCTAGACAAATAGGTAGAACACCAGTTGCCAAAGGATCTAGTGTTCCGGTATGACCTATTTTTTTTTCTCCAGAGATTTTCTTAATCTTATAAACAACATCAAAAGAAGTAATTCCTTTAGGTTTATTTATATTAATTACGCCATTCATTAAACCAACTCATTTTCTATAGATGTTAAAATAAGTTCTTTAACATCTTGAATAGTTTTATTTCTAAATGTAATTCCAGAAGCTTTGGTATGTCCTCCACCGCCGAAAACTTCAGCTACTTTTCTTACATCAAAATCATGTTTACTTCTTAAGCTAACTTTGACGCCGTCTTTTATTTCCTTAATAAAAACTGCAACTTCTACACCTTTTATTTTAAGTCCGAAATTAACAACATCTGATACATCTTCGCAGTCATCACAAATATCCTTTGTTAACTCAAGATAAGAAACTTTCCCATCAAAATACACTTTAATATTCTTTAGTATTTCTCCAAGAATTTTAAGGCTATTTAATGGTTTATTGTCAAATATTTCAGAATGTATTGAGGAGTTATCAATGCCTAGCTCAATTAACTCACCAGCTATTTCATGACTTCTCTTAGTAACATTTGAAAATCTAAATGAACCTGTATCAGTAACCAGGGAAGTATATAAACATGTAGCTATATCTTTATTTATAATTATATTCATAGTCTTTAAAAGGGAATATATTATCTCAGCAGTTGCTGCAGCATTTACATCTATATAATTTATAGTGCCATATTCATCATTTGACAAATGATGGTCTATGTTTATTATAGTACCAGAGTAATTACCTAAATCTGCTGAAATTCTTTCTAAATTACCGCAATCTACAACTATTACTAAGTCTGTATCTTCCTTAGGTGTTACTTGAAAGCCATTAACTTCAGATGAACATGGTAAATATCCCATGTCATCTGAAACTATGTCTTTTGAAATTATATATGCATTTTTTCCATATTTCTTAAGTCCCATTAGTAATGCTAATGCACTTCCTAATGCGTCACCATCTGGTGAAATATGATAAGTTATGCCTATATTTAAGGATTCATTTATTTTTTTTATTACTTCATCCATGATTATTTCTCCTTAATCTTTTCAATTAAAGAATCGATATACATACCATTAGATATTGAGGAATCTTCTTCAAATAAAACTTCAGGAGTATATCTTAGATTTATTTTATGTCCTAACTCTCTTCTAATAAAACCACTTGCACTCTTTAGTGCTTGCAACGTTGCTTTCTTTTCCTCTTCATTATTCGTAAAGATTGAAACGAAAACTTTAGCATATCTTAAATCCTTTGTTACATTAACATCTGTAACTGAAACCATGGCTGACATTCTAGGGTCTTTAATCTCGTATTGAATTAGGGAAGAAATAATTTTTTTAACTTCTTCATTAATTCTTCCGCCTCTGTAATTAGCCATAAAATCACCTCTTTATAGTTCTTTTCTCTTTATTGCTTCTACTGTAAATGCTTCTACAATATCTCCTTCTTTAATGTCATTGAATTTTTCAACTGTAATACCACATTCATATCCAGCATTAACTTCTTTAACATCATCTTTGAATCTCTTTAAAGAACCTAAAGTAGATTCAAAAATTACGATTCCATCTCTTATTATTCTTACATCAGAGTTTCTTACTAACTTACCATCAAGTACATAAGAACCAGCTATAGTACCAACATTAGAGATTTTATATGTCATTCTAACTTCTGCCTTACCTAATACAACTTCCTTGTAATCTGGATCAAGCATTCCAATCATAGCAGATTTAATATCTTCTATTGCTTCATAGATTATTCTATAAGTTTTCATATCTACAGATTCTTTATCAGCAACAATACTTGCATTAGTATCAGGTCTAACGTTGAATCCTATAATTATTGCATTTGATGCTGCAGCTAGAGTTACATCAGTTTCAGTAATAGCTCCAACTCCACCGTGAATAACTCTAACTTTTACATCATCTGTAGAAAGTTTTTCAAGTGAAGATTTAATAGCTTCTACTGAACCTTGAACATCAGCTTTTACAACTACTGGAAGTTCTTTTATCTTACCTTCTTTTATTTGAGAATATAAATCTTCTAATGAAACTCTATGGTTTGAATTAAGTTGTTCATCTCTAACTTTTTCTTTTCTTGATTCAGCCATAGTTCTAGCAGTCTTTTCATCTTTAACAACGTTAAATCTATCACCTGCTGCAGGAACTTCTGAAAGACCAAGTATCTCAACTGGGATTGAAGGTCCAGCTGACTTTATCTTCTTACCTTTATCATCAAACATAGCTCTGATTCTTCCGTATGTTGAACCAACAATAATAGAATCTCCTACATGTAATGTACCATTTTGAACTAATAAAGTAGCAACAGCTCCTCTACCTTTATCAAGCTCAGCTTCTACAACTGTTCCTTTAGCTCTTCTATCAGGATTTGCAGTTAATTCTTGCATTTCAGCAGTAAGAAGTACCATTTCTAATAAGGTATCAAGGTTTTCATGAGTTTTGGCAGAAACATTTACACATATAGTATCTCCACCCCAGTCTTCCGCTACTAATCCATGTTCTGTTAATTCTTGTTTAACTCTATCTGGGTTAGCACCAGGTCTATCCATTTTGTTTATAGCAACTATCATAGGAACTCCAGCAGCTTTACAGTGATTAATAGCTTCTTTAGTTTGAGGCATTATTCCATCATCTGCAGCAACAACTAGAATTACTATATCAGTAATTTGTGCACCTCTAGCACGCATAGCAGTAAATGCTTCGTGGCCTGGAGTATCTAAGAATGTTATTTTTTCTCCATTAACTGTAACTGTATAAGCACCTATATGTTGTGTAATACCACCAGCTTCTCTTTCTGTTACACTTGATTTTCTTATTGCATCAAGTAAAGAAGTTTTACCGTGGTCAACGTGTCCCATTACAGTTATAATAGGAGGTCTTTTCTTAAGATTCTCTTCTGATTCTTCAACTTCTTCTTCAACTTTTTCTAAAGTAAGATCATCAGATTTTCTTTCTACCATAATTTCAAATTTTTCAGCTACCTTTTCAGCAGTTTCAAAATCTATTTCTTGATTAAGTGCAGCCATTACACCAGAGAACATTAAAGTTCTTATAACTTCTGTACTTGGTTTATTAAGTTTATCAGCAAGATCCTTAACAGTGATACTATCGCCTATTTCAATAATTTTATCGCTACCAGCAGATTCACCATTTTCAGAATCCTCTTCATTTTTCTTGCCTTTACCTTTTTTCTTCTTCTTCGATTGATTGTTTACTTCTTCAGCAACCATATCTTCATATTCGTCTACAATAGTTTTTGGTTCAGAAGAATCAGAAGTTAATTCGGATTTTGAGCTTCCTGATAAAAGTTCTTTTATAAGTTCAGCATCTTCATCCTCTATAACACTCATGTGATTCTTTACAATTATTGAAAATTCTTCTTCTAACAAAGTAATTAAGTCTTTACTTGAAACACCTAATTCTTTTGCTAATTCATATACTCTAATTTTAGACATATATTCACCCCCGAATATTTTGGTTAAATTTGTTTATTTTCTTCATATAGTGATAATAGCTTCTTTGAGATATTATCATCTGTAACTCCAATTATATTAACTTCTGCACGACCAATTGCACTCCCAAGATCTTCTTTATAAAAATCTAGTATATAGGGAATATTATTTTTTTCACAATAAGTTATAAAAAGCTTTTTAGTTCTTTCCGATATATCAAGAGATAGAATAAATAAAAAGATTTCTCTTTTATTTAATGCATCATTACACTTGTTATATCCTTCAAGTAATTTTCCAGCTCTTTTTGACAAACCTAAGAATTGAAAAAATTTATTTATCATTATTTATTTCATCCTTTAGCTTTTCATAGACATCGTTACTTATCTCATTTTGTAAGTTCTTATTAAGTCGTCTAGACTTATATGCTTTTTCAAGACATTCAAAGTCTTTGCATATATAAGCACCTCTACCAGCTTTCTTTCCAGTAAGATCTACTGAAACATCACCTTCTGGAGATTTAACGATTCTAATCAATTCTTTTTTTGGTTTCATTTCCATGCATCCATTACACATTCTCATAGGAATCTTTTTAACTTTCATTAAAAACACCTCTCTATTCTTTTTATTCTTCTACTTGAGATTTGCTTTTAATGTCAATTTTCCAGTTAGTTAATTTTGCAGCAAGTCTAACATTTTGGCCTTCTTTACCTATTGCTAGTGAAAGCTGGGAATCGTCAACTACAACTTTAGCTGATTTATTATCTTCATCAACTTGAACATCTAGAACTTTAGATGGGCTTAATGCATTAGCTATAAATTCTTCAGGTTCCTTGCTCCATTTAATTATATCTATCTTTTCATTTTTTAGTTCATTAACGATATTTTGAACTCTTTGACCTTTAGGACCTACGCAAGCTCCCATTGGATCAACATCTTCTTCATTTGAGTATACAGCAATCTTAGTTCTTGAACCAGCTTCTCTAGCTATTGATTTTATCTCAACAACACCTGAATATATTTCAGGAACTTCAAGTTCAAAAAGTCTTCTAACTAATCCAGGATGAGTTCTTGAAACTAATACTTGAGGTCCTTTTGAACCGTTTTTAACTTCAACTATATATAACTTTAACATTTCATTAAAATTATAAGCTTCTCCTGCCATTTGTTCATTAGGTCCTAATATTGCTTCTAATTTACCTAAATCAACAAAAACGTTACCTCTATCTTTTCTTATAACAGTACCAGAGATAATGTCGAATTCTTTTTCTTTGAATTCATTGTAAACAATTTTACGTTCTGCTTCTTTAATTCTTTGCAAAACAACTTGTTTAGCTTGCATAGCAGCTACTCTACCAAAATTTCTTGGAGTAACTTCAATTTCAACTATATCACCATATTCATAATTAGGATTAATTTCCTTTGCATCAGGTAGTTCAATTTCAGTAAGTGCATCGTATACATCTTCAACTACTTCTCTTTGTGAGTAAACATGAATTTCTCCAGTGTCTTTATTGATACTAATTCTTACGTTTTGAGCTCCTCTATCACTACCAAATGAATAGTTTTTCTTATAGGCATTTATTAGAGCATCTTCAATTGTAGCAAAAATCAAATCCTCACTAATCCCTTTATCTTTAATTATCTCTCTTAATGCTGTAATGAATTCTTCATTCATTAATATACCCTCCCTTAATTTATATCTCACCTATAATATTTATGGTTTTAATCTTTTCTTTAGGTATTGTAACTTTATCATTATCGTTTTCTACAATAATTTCATTCTCAGTAGTTTCAAGTAATTTTCCTTTTATGTTCTTATGACCATCAACAGCTTTTGATAGCTTAACTAAAACTTGTAAACCTATGCTTTTTGCAATATGTTCTTCAGTAAATAATTGTCTATCAATACCTGGAGAAGAAACTTCTAAATAATATTGGTCTTTAATTGGATCAGTTACATCTAACATATCACTTACTGCTCTACTTACTGTTTCACAGTCATTAAGTGATATTCCATTAGTAGAATCTATATATATTCTTAAATAATACTCATTTTGTTCTTTAACATATTCTACATGATATAGCTCATATCCGTTGTCTTCTACTATTGGTTTAACTAGTTCATGTAATTTGTTTTCTATTTCACTCATAATGTACCTCCTTAAAAATTTATTATAGTTTACATTTAGTATAGCCTAAGCTAAGGGTTTTAATAGAGAAACTTTATTTACGACTATATTGAATATAAACTATGAAACCTAACTAAAAACGCAACCTTAGGAGTTGCGTTTCATAAAATAGAAAGAGCGGACAATTGTCCACTCCCTTCCTGTTTCTATTAATTAAGCTTCATAAGTTATAATATCATAGGTAGAAATTTATTACAATACCCTTTAGAAAGAAATTTAACCAAATAAGGATATTTGATTAGTTTCACCTAATCCTTCTAAGCAACCATGATTAGATAAGGTTTCAATTACAGTCTTAGAAACCTTGGCTCGTAATCTTAAATCTTCTTTTGAGATAAATTCACCATTCTCTCTACATTCAGCTATACTCTTTGCTGCATTTGCACCAACACCTTGTAAAGAATTTATTGGTGGTCTTATAAATCCATCTTCAATTAAGAATTTTGTAGCATGGGATTTATATAGATCTACTTTTAAGAATTTGAAGCCTCTCTTAATCATTTCAAAGGAAATTTCTAAAATAGTAGTCAAACCTTTATCTTTTTGAGTAACATTGTTACCAAGTTCATAAAGTTCTTGTAATTTATTTTTAATAGCAGCTTCTCCCTTACAAATTAAATCCGCATCAAAATCATCAGCTCTAACTGTAAAGTAGGTTGCATAATAGGCTAATGGATAATAAACCTTAAAGTAAGCTATTCTTACTGCCATCATAACATAAGCCACCGCGTGGCCTTTAGGGAACATGTATTTAATCTTTTTACAAGATTCAATATACCATTCAGGAACATTATTTTCTTTCATTATTTGCTCATATTCCTCTGATACACCTTTTCCTTTTCTTACTTTCTCCATTATGTTAAATGCAGTTTTAGGGGGAACTCCTTTGTAAATTAAGTAAACCATAATGTCATCTCTTGTAGAGATACATTCGCCTAATGTAGTATATCCTTCTTTTATATAATATTGAGCATTATTAAGCCATACATCAGTACCATGAGAAAGGCCTGAAATTCTAACCAAATCGGCAAAGGTTTGTGGTTTAGTATCTAAAAGCATTTGTCTAACGAATTTGGTTCCAAACTCAGGAAGTCCATAAGTACCTACTTCACATTCAAGTTCTTCCTTTGTTACTCCTAACGCATCAGGGCTAGTAAACAAGCTTAAAACTTTGTCATCATGAAGAGGGATTGTCTTTGGATCTAAGCCTGTTAAGTCTTGTAACATTCTTAAAACGGTTGGATCGTCGTGACCAAGTATATCTAACTTTAGAAGTCTACCACTTATTGAGTGATAATCGAAATGTGTTGTTACTACATCTGATTCACTATCGTCTGCTGGATGCTGTACGGGACAAAAATTATGGATATCATTATCTCTAGGAACAACCATAATTCCACCTGGATGCTGTCCTGTAGTTCTTTTTATTCCTGTACACCCTATAGTTAGACGTTCTATTTCTGCTGATGATGTAATAATATTTCTCTCATCTAGATATTTTCTTACATATCCGTATGCAGTTTTTTCAGCAACTGTACCTATTGTACCTGCTTTAAATGTATACCCTTTTCCAAATAGAACTTCCGTATACCTATGGATGACTCCCTGATTATCTCCAGAGAAATTTAAATCTATATCGGGCTCTTTATCACCTTCAAAACCTAAGAAGGTTTCAAATGGAATATCATGACCATCTTTTTTATAGAGAGTTCCACAATCCGGACAATTTTTATCAGGTAAATCTGCACCTGAACTTATAGATCCGTCTAAAAAGAATTCAGATTTTTTGCAATTTGGACATACATAGTGTGGAGGTAATCCATTAACCTCAGTTATATCTGACATTGTAGCTACGAAGGAAGAACCTACAGATCCTCTTGAACCAACTAGATATCCATCTGAAATTGATTTTGCAACAAGCTTTTGTGCAATCAAATATAGTACCGCATAACCATTTGAAATTATAGAATTTAATTCTTTATCTAATCTCTTCTGAACTACTTCAGGTAGGTTATCACCGTAAATACTATGAACTTTATTTAAAGTCATATTTTTAATATCATCTTCTGCTCCATCAATTTTAGGAGGATATGTTTCATCTGGAATTGGCTTACATGAATCAACTGAGTCTGCAATCTTATTTGGATTTGTAATAACAACTTCTTTTGCTATATCAGCCCCTAAATAGCTAAATTCCTTAAGCATTTCATCAGTAGTTCTAAGATATAACGGTGGCTGACTATCAGCATCACCAAAACCCTGTCCAGCAAGTATAATTGCTCTATAGATTGCATCTTCTGGATCTATAAAGTGAACATCACAGGTTGCAACTGTATCCTTTCCATACTTTTTACCTAAATCATAAATTCTTCTATTTATATTTTTAAGCTCTTCCTCATCTTTTACATTTCCTTTTTCAATAAGAAAATTATTATTAGCTATAGGCTGAATTTCTAAATAGTCATAAGATCTAACAATATCTTCTAACTCTTCATCACTCTTACCAGAAAGAATCTCTTTATAGACTTGACCGGCTTCGCAGGCAGAACCTATAATTAGTCCTTCTCTATACTGCTCTAGTAATGTTTTAGGTATTCTAGGTCTTTTAAAGAAATTATCTAAATGTGAAATACTTATAAGGTTATA
Organism: Clostridium sp. 'White wine YQ'; assembly: GCF_028728205.1. NCBI lineage: Bacteria > Bacillati > Bacillota > Clostridia > Eubacteriales > Clostridiaceae > Clostridium > Clostridium sp. 'White wine YQ'. Next base: position 1,166,328 of record NZ_JAQYUU010000001.1, on the reverse strand, counting down.
TAGGTTTTTAAGTCCAGCTTGATTTTTGGCTAATAATATTATGTGGTATGCTGGAAGTTTTTTAATATCTACATTACTTAAAAATTCTTCATTTAATTTCTTTAAATCAAATATGTTTAAGTCCTCTTTAATCTTCTCAAAACATTTTAATAATATTTCAGCTGTAGCTTTTGCATCATCAACAGCTCTATGATGATTTTCTAGTGAAATACCTAAATGTTTTGCTACTATATTTAGCTTCACTCTTTTAAGCTCAGGATATAAGAATCTAGCTAAAGGAACTGTATCTATAATAGTAAAATCAAAAGGTAATGAATATTTACTGCAGCTTGTTTTTATAAAAGATGTATCAAAATTAGCATTATGTGCAACTAGAACACTATCTGTACAAAATTCTAAAAATTTAGGTAGAATCTCTTCAATTGAAGGTGCATTTGCTACCATGTCATCTGTAATTGAAGTTAATTCGGTAATATTATAAGGAATACCTCTTCCAGGATTAACAAATGTAGAGAAGTTATCAATTATTGAACCATTTTGAACTTTTACGGCACCTATTTCAATAATTTCATCATTTTTTGAGGAGAAACCTGTGGTTTCTAAATCGAAAACTACATAAGTATCATCTAAAGATTCTCCCTTTTCATTAAGTGCAATAGGTACACCATTATCAACTAAATATCCTTCAACTCCATAGATTACTTTAATACCATGTTTTTTTGCAGCATCCATAGCTTCTGGGAATGCTTGAACTACACCGTGATCTGTAATGGCTATAGCTGGATGTCCCCATTTGGCTGCTCTTTCAATTAGTTTTGATGCTGAAGTAACAGCGTCCATTGTACTCATTGTAGTATGACAATGTAACTCTACTCTTTTTTCATCACTTAGATCTTGCTTTTGTATTTTTTGCATTTTAACTATATCTTTAACATTGAAGGTTACTTCTCTTGAATAATTATCATATCTAGCTTCTCCTCGTATTTTGCAGTATAATCCCTTTTTAACATTTTCCAAAACTCTTTCTTGTACTTTTGAATTAAGGAAGGCTTTAGCAATAATAGAAGAGGAATAATCAGTAATAAAGAAAGTAAGTAGTATTTTACCACTTTTAGTTTCTCTAGCTTCAACTTTAAAGATTTCACCTGTAATCGCTACGGTTCCAGACTCTTCACTTATACTCTTTATAGGAACAGAGTTTTCCATAATAACTCTACCCATTATTAGATTTTCATTATCAATTTTTGTATCCTTACTTTCCTGATTAGAATACTTTTGTTGATTTTCTTTTGGTTTTGAGTCTTTAGTAACTGAAGTTGCAACTACAGTTTTAATTTCTTTTATAATCTTCTCAGTTTCTTGCTTTTTAAAAGATTCGTATTCCTTACTTATTGCAGCATCTATATTTTCATCAAATTTAAACGATACTAGTGCCGTTATGCCGAAAAGATATGAAATATACCTTTTTAATAAGTCTTGGATTTTTTGAGACTTTGCAACCTTTATTAATATTTCTGAACCATAAGAAATAACTATAGAATTATCATTAACCTCTTTCTTACCTGATAAAAGTATCTCTTTAGCTAGAGGATGTTTCTTTATTATCTCTTGAACTAATTCATTCCAATGTTTATTAACCACTTCTTGTAACGTTATGTTAGAAATATCTATTAATGTTATTACATCAATATGTAAACTAAGATTTAATTTTTTTGTTATTATATTTTTTAGTATCTTTTCTTCCTCATTTGAAAGAGATTCACTACTTCTAATTACAGCCTTCAATTTATTGCTTTTCTTCATAAATTGAAAACCAGAAATTCGAATATTCTTATCTTCTAAGGCTTCTATTTTTTCTATTTCATTTTTTATTGAATCAATAAATTCCTTACTCAAGAATAAATCCTCCCATAGTTAAAATATTTAAAGAAGGGGTTACCCTTCTTTAAATTATAATTTATCAATTTCTTTCATTAGTTCTTCAACTAAATATTCTTCTTTTACTTTCTTTAAAATCTCACCTTTTTTAAATATAATACCTTCGCCTTTTCCACCAGCTATTCCAATATCAGCTTCTCTTGCTTCACCAGGACCATTTACTACGCATCCCATTATAGCAACTTTAATATCTTTCTTACATTCAGCTAGCTTTTGTTCAACTATATTGGCTATCTTTATAAGGTCTATTTGAGTTCTTCCGCAAGTAGGACATGATACGAATTCTATCCCACCTTTTTTTATATCAAGTGCTTTAAGAATTTCATTACCAACTTTAACTTCTTCAATAGGATCTCCTGTTAAGGATACCCTCAAAGTATCTCCTATTCCTTCAGATAAAAGTGTGCCTATACCAATAGAGGATTTAATTGTTCCTCTCCAAGGCGTACCTGATTCAGTTACTCCAAGGTGCAACGGATAATCAGATTTTTCACTCATTAATCTATAGCTTTCTATCATTGTATTTACATTAGATGATTTAATGGATATTACTATATCTCTAAAATTTACGCTTTCTAAGATTGCAGCACTTTTTAGAGCACTTTCAACAAATGCCTCTGGGCATGGCTTTCCATACTTCTCTAAAAGTTCCTTCTCTAAAGAGCCAGAATTTACTCCGATTCTTATAGGAATTCCTTTATCCTTGCAAGCTTCAGCAACCATTTTTACTCTTTCCATTGAACCTATGTTACCAGGGTTTATTCTTATAGCAGAAACACCATTTTTAATAGACTCTAAAGCTAATCTATAATCAAAATGAATATCAGCTACTAAAGGAATGCTAATTCCTTTAACAATTTTAGAAATTTGTTCTGCTGCCTCCATATCAGGTACTGCAGATCTTATTATATCACAACCTGCTATTTGTAGCTCTCTTATTTGTTTAATTGTACTTTCAGCATCTCTTGTATCTGTATTGGTCATGGATTGAACAGTAATTCTACTATCTCCACCGATATATATGTTACCAACCTTTATTTTTCTTGTTTCTTTTCTATTCATTTATTTACACTCCTAAAAATTAACTGGAAAAATTATATCTTTAATTGTTACTAAGACCATCAATCCCAAAAGAACCATTAATCCTACAGAATTAACTGCGTTTAGGAATCTAGGTGGTATTTTCTTTCCAGTTATTAATTCAATTAATATAAAGAAGGCCCAACCACCATCTAATGCTGGAAATGGTAATAAATTTAATACTGCCAAATTCACTGATATTAATGCAACAAAGAATAAAAGATTCCATATACCAGCTTTCGCAGCAGCTCCACTCATTTTAATTATAGTCACTGGTCCGCCAACATCAGTTTTAAGATTTGCTTTTCCAGAGAAAATTTGCTTAAAGCCTAAGAAAGTTTGTTTTACTAAAGATACTGTTTCTTTCATGCTATAAGTAACACTTTGGCCAAATGAAGGCTTTTCTATACCATTAAAGTAAAAACCTATTTGATAGGACCCTGTATCTTTATTTAATTTAGGGGTTAATGCTAAATCCTTTATACCACTTTCACTTTGTATCTTAACTTTCATTTCATTACCTTTAGACATAGCTACTGCCACAGTAACATCATCAGCTGTTAATATGTTAACATCGTCTATTTTAAGAAATTTATCTCCAGGCTTTAATCCAACTTGCTCTGCAGCTGAATTTGGGATAACTTCTTTTATTTCTGGTAAAGTAATACCCAAGTTTAAAGCCATAACTAAGAAAATAATAATTGCTAATAGGTAATTCATTGCTACACCAGCTATTATTATTGAAATTTTTCTTAAAGGATGTTTAGCATTTAAACTTCTGCTATAATCTACTCCTTCTGCTTCATCATCACTACCTTCTTCCCCGAGCATAGCTACTCTACCTCCAAAAGGAAGAACTCTTAAGCAGTAATCTGTTTCACCAATTTTTACACCTATGAGTCTAGGTCCAAAGCCTATGGAAAACTCATCTACTCTTACACCATTAACTTTTGCCATTATAAAATGACCTAATTCATGTACAATTATCAAAACAGAAAATGCTAATATCGCTAAAATTATATACACAGATTTTCCTCCTAACTATAAATGCTATATAAGTAAGTTCTAACTTCTTTATCTTTTGTTAAAATTAAATCTAAGGTTAAAGGACTCTCTACATAAAATTTATTCATGCATTCTTCAATTATTTCCGGAATTTCTAAAAATTTAATCTTATCCTTTAAAAATAATTCTACCAATACTTCATTTGCTCCATTTAATATTGTAGGCATAATTCCACCTACTTTTCCAGCTTTATAAGCTAGGGATAAACATTTAAAAGTATCAAAATCAGGTTTTTCAAAGGTTAATTTATTTATTTCCCAAAAGTTTAAAGTTTCAGATATATTTTCTTTTCTCTCAGGGTAGTTTAAAGCATATTGAATAGGCAAACGCATATCTGTACTTCCTAATTGTGCTATCACACTTGAATCAGTATATTCAATCATTGAGTGAATTATACTTTCAGGATGTACAATTACTTGTATATCTTCATAGGAAACATCAAAAAGAAAATGAGCTTCTATTACCTCTAACCCCTTATTCATTAGAGTAGCAGAGTCTATTGAAATTTTTTGACCCATATTCCATTTTGGATGTTTAAGTGCGTCCCGGTAAGTTACATTTTCTAAATCTTCTATTTTCTTACCCCTGAATGGTCCGCCTGATGCTGTTAAAAGAACCTTTTTTATTTTATTATCTGCTTTTCCTTGAAGACATTGAAAAATTGCACCGTGTTCAGAATCAACCGGTAAAATTTTTACACCGTGTTTTTTAGCTTCAGCAATTACTAACTCACCTGCAACTACTAAAGTCTCTTTATTAGCTAAAGCTATATCTTTTCCAGCTCTAATTGCAGCTAAAGTTGGCTTTAATCCTATCATTCCCACAATTGATGTCAAAACTACATCTATTTCTTCTAATGACGCAATTTTTTCTAGTCCTTCCATCCCAAACAACAAGCTTATGCATATGTTGTTTTTCTTGATATACTCATTTACTTTTTCATATGCAAATTCATCAGTCATAACTATATAATTAGGTTTAAATTCATCTATAATTTCAATAGTTTTTTCCCAATTCTTATGAGCTGAGGCTGCAACAAGCTTCAAGGAATCTTTATGAAACTTAATAACATCTAGTGTCTGAGTTCCAATAGAACCTGTAACGCCTAAAATACTTACATTTTTCATTATTTACCTCCTAAAATACGTCGAACTTAAGTGTCTTCATTCATAGTATTATTATATCAAACATATAAATCATATCAATGAAGTTTTTAATAAACTTATTGTATAAGTAGAAAATTATAGCAACCAAGTACAAATAGTAACTATTTTTTGCAGAAAAAAAGTGCCTCACTTGGTATGAGGCACTACATATATCGTATATAGTTTATAATTTTACAATAAAAGTTAAATAATAAAATACAATTATTCCTGAAAATAAAATTGAGTCAAATCTATCTAATATTCCGCCATGACCAGGAATTAGATTTGAGTAATCTTTAATTCCTGCATATCTTTTTATTGATGATGCAACTAAATCACCAAATTGAGAGAATATTCCACATAAAGCACCTATTATAAAATAATGATATAATTGAACTTCTGTAAAATATCCTTGTACAAAAATTCCAAATAAACCACAAAAGATAGATGCACCTATAAGTCCACCGATGGATCCTTCAATAGTTTTTTTAGGACTTACTTTAGGTATTAATTTATGCTTTCCAAAAAGTCTTCCAGCATAATATGCACTAGTGTCACATAACCAAGATCCTATAAATATTAACCATACTAAAAATTCTCCGCCTGGTTTTTTATTTACTAGATAAATAAATGAGAAAAACACTCCTACATAGATAAATCCTAATAAAGTTAATGCAACGTCTATAAAAGTTACTTTTAAATCAATTATAGGGATACATAATAATATGAAGGAACTAATTATTATTATGTACATTAATATTTCAAAATTGTTGTTAAATAAATAGAATAGAATTAAAAGTACATATCCGGCTGGGATTATTGGATTAAACTCCTTTACCTTCAATGTCTTATAAAATTCGTATAACCCAACTGCCGATAAGGCTATTGTGAAATACTTTAAATAATCTCCCCCTAAGTAAATAAATATTATAAAAGGTGCAATTATTACTGCTCCCAAATACCTATTATTGGATTTCATAAAGATACCTCCGCTATTTTATTCCACCGTATCTTCTATCTCTATTTTGATAGTCAAAAATAGCCTTACGTAAATCATTTTCGTTAAAATCAGGCCAATTTATGTTAGAATACCAGAATTCTGAATAAGCACATTGCCATAATAAGAAATTACTTAATCTTTGCTCTCCAGAAGGTCTTATAATTAAATCTGGATCTGGCATATTTTTTGTATATAGATAAGAAGAAAACATCTTTTCATTTAAATTATTTATTGTTAGTATACCATTTTCTATTTCTTCTATTATTTTTTTAGTAGCATCAACTATTTCAGTTCTTCCACCATAATTGATAGCTAAATTCATGGTAACTCCAGTATTATTCTTTGTTCTTTCATAAGCAGATATTAACTCTTTCTGGCATTCTAAAGGTAATCCAGTGATATCTCCAATATGATTTATAACAACATTATTTTCATTTAACTCATTAAATTCTTTTCTTAGATATTCAACTAGGATGTTCATTAATACATTTACTTCATCTTTAGGCCTTTTCCAATTCTCTGTTGAGAATGCATAAAGTGTAAGATATTTAACACCAAGTCTATTACATTCTTTAATTACTTTTCTTACTGTTTCAGTTCCTGCTTTGTGTCCAAAACTTCTTGGTAGACCCTTCTGTTTTGCCCACCTTCCATTTCCATCCATTATTATAGCTATATGTTTTGGAATGTTATCATAGTCTAAAGCAATATCTAAGCTTTCATTTGAGCTACTTTCTTTCTTTTTTAAAAAATTAAACATAATATATCCTCCCATAATAAATATGGCAAAAAATCCTCAAGAGTAAAAAAACCTGCTTAAGAGCAGGTTTATATAGACATAATCTCTTTTTCTTTATGTGCAACTATACTATCCACTTCTTTTACAAAGTTATCAGTTATTTTTTGTACATCATCTTCGCCTTTTTTTATTTGATCCTCAGATACTTCTCCGTCCTTCTTTAAGGCTTTAATTTTTTCGTTAGCATCTCTTCTAATAGATCTTATTGCAACTTTAGCTTCTTCCCCGTATTTTTTAACTGTTTTAACTAAGTTCTTTCTTGTTTCTTCAGTTAATTCTGGAACAACTAATCTTATTACTTGACCATCATTAGAAGGATTAATTCCTAAATCCGACTTTAATATAGCTTTGTCTATTTCTTTTAACATAGACTTTTCCCAAGGCGTAATCATAAGCACTCTTGGTTCTGGTGCAGATATGTTTGCTACTTGGCTTATTGGGCACATGCTACCATAATAGTCAACTTCTATTCTGTCAAGCATAGTAGGGTTAGCTCTTCCTGCTTTTAAAGTAGCTAAATCTGATCTTAAAACACTTATTGTCTTATTCATTTTTTCTTCGGATGTTTTAATAACGTCTTTAATCATAAAAATGCCTCCTTATATTATTAAGAAACTATAGTTCCTATTTTTTCACCAGTTATGGCCTTTTTAATATTTCCTGGTTCATCTAAAGCGAATACTATTATTGGAATATTGTTATCCTTACAAAGTGATGATGCTGTAGAATCCATAACTTGAAGTCCTTTTTCTAGTACTTCTAAATGACTTAAAGCATCGAATTTAACTGCATCGTCATGCTTATGAGGATCTTTATCATAAACTCCATCAACTTTTTTAGCTAACAAAATAACATCTGCTTCAATTTCTGCAGCTCTTAAAGCAGCAGCAGTATCAGTTGAGAAATATGGATTTCCAGTACCAGCAGCAAATATTACAACTCTTCCCTTTTCAAGATGACGCATTGCTCTTCTTCTTATAAAAGGTTCAGCAACTTCTTTCATTTCAATGGCAGATTGAACTCTTGTCATTACACCTAAACTTTCTAAAGAATCTTGCAATGCTAATGCGTTTATACATGTTCCAAGCATTCCCATATAATCAGCAGTAGTTCTGTCCATATCTTCACCTTGTCTGCCTCTCCATATGTTTCCAGCACCAACTACAGCACCAACTTCTACTCCCATATCAACTAATTCCTTAATTTCACTGGCAATTCTTAGTGCTACGTTAAAGTCTATTCCGAATCCGTTAGCTCCAGCTAATGCTTCTCCAGATAACTTTAGCATTACTCTTTTATATTTACACTCTGACATATTTCATCCTCCATTTGAATATTATTTTAAAAAAAGAGAACACTTTGTGTTCTCTTTTAAATTATTTTGCGCCAATTTGTTTTGCAACTTCTTCAGCAAAGTTTTCTTCTTTCTTCTCGATACCTTCTCCTCTTTCGAATCTTACGAAAGAGTTTACAGTAATTGGAGAACCAACTTCTTTAGATTTCTCTTGAAGATATTTAGTTATAGTTTTGTCTCCATCTTTTACCCAAGCTTGCTCTAAAAGACATACTTCTTTGTAGTATTTTTGGATTCTTCCCATAACCATTTTTTCTACTATGTTTTCAGGCTTTCCTTCATTTAAAGCTTGAACTCTGTAGATTTCTTTTTCTTTTTCAAGTGATTCGTTATCAACTTGATCTTTATTTAAGAATGCTGGGTTTGCAGCAGCAACTTGCATACAAACATCTTTAGCTACTTCTTCAACAACATTTCCTTGAACTTCTGAACCAACTTCAACTAAAACACCGATTCTTCCGCCACCGTGTATGTAACTAGCTACAACACCGTTTTCAACTGATAAGTTCTTGAATCTTCTTACAGTCATGTTTTCTCCAAGCTTAGCGATTAAAGCTGTTAAAGCTTCTTGGATTGTTTGTTCATCATTGAATTTTTCGTTTACAAAAGCTTCTACATCAGCAGCAGTTGTAGTTGAAGCCATTTCAGCTAATCTATCAGCGAAAGATATGAATTCATCGTTTGCAGCAACGAAATCTGTTTCACAGTTTAATTCAACTATAGCTCCTTTTTTCTTATCAGCAGAAATGTAAGTTTTAACAATACCTTCTGCAGCAACTCTTCCAGCTTTTTTAGCAGCAGCTGCAAGACCTTTTTCTCTTAATATTTCAACAGCCTTATCCATATCTCCATTACATTCTGTTAAGGCTTTTTTGCAGTCCATCATACCTGCGCCAGTTCTTTCTCTTAATTCCTTAACTGATTGTGCAGTTATCATCGTAATTCCTCCTTAAATTTATTAAGTCAAAAGGTAAATGAAGAAATTCTTCACCTACCTTTATTTTCTTAAATTATTCAGCTAATTGTTCGCCTTGTCTTCCTTCTATTATAGCATCAGCTAATTTAGCAGTTATTAATTTTACTGCTCTTATAGCATCATCGTTTCCAGGTATTACATAATCAACTTCATCTGGATCACAGTTTGTATCAACTATAGCTACAACAGGAATTCCAAGAATTTTAGCTTCAGAAATAGCATTCTTTTCTTTTCTAGGGTCAACAACGAACATTGCTCCTATGTTAGAAACGTTAACTTCTTTCATTCCACCTAAGTTTTTGATTAACTTTTCTTTTTCATTTTTAAGATTTGTTACTTCTTTCTTAGGAAGAACTTCGAAAGTTCCATCTTGTTCCATTTGTTCTAATTCAGCTAATCTTCTGATTCTTGTTCTTATAGTATTGAAGTTAGTTAACATTCCACCTAACCATCTATTGTTAACGAAATGCATGTTTGATCTTATAGCTTCTTCTTGAATAGCTTCTTGAGCTTGTTTCTTAGTACCAACGAAAAGTATATCTTTTCCTTCTGTTGCTACTTCTTTGATGAAGTCATAAGCTTCTTCTACCTTCTTAACTGTTTTTTGAAGATCTATTATATATATTCCGTTTCTTTCTGTGAATATATATGGAGCCATTTTAGGGTTCCATCTTCTTGTTTGATGTCCAAAGTGAACACCTGCTTCTAATAATTGTTTCATTGAAATTACTGACATTTGTTGTTACCTCCTATTGGTTTAACCTCCATCATCCGCATTTTTACAGATCTTCCCTTAGGGCACCACTCTATAAATAAGACGATGTGTGTATTTTCTTACCTTAGATAGTATAACATAGAGGATTTTAAGTAGCAATATAAAATTTAAAAATATTACTTTTTTTTGACAAATTTAAATATGTACAGACATAAAAAAGGAATTTAGTAATTACTAAATTCCTTTTAGTTTATTATTTAATCTTTTTTAACTCTTCTAATAACTTATCATTAAGTATACGGATATGAGTTCCCTTCATACCAAGAGATCTAGATTCTATTACACCAGCACTTTCAAATTTTCTAAGTGCATTAACAATAACAGATCTTGTAATCCCAACTTTATCAGCTATCTTTGATGCTACTAAAAGTCCTTCATTTCCTTCTAACTCATCAAAGATGTGTTCAACTGCTTCTAACTCTGAATATGATAGTGTTCCTATAGCTAATTGAACCACTGCTTTCTTTCTAGCTTCATCCTCAAGTTCAACTTGCTTTGCTCTTAGCATTTCCATACCTACAATAGTTGCAGAATATTCAGCAAGAACTAAATCCTCATCATTAAAAGGTGTTCCAAATCTAGCAAGTAAAAGAGTTCCAAGTCTTTCCCTGTTACCTATGATAGGCACAATAGTGGTAATCTTATTGTCTAAATTACAACCGCCTTGTCCATCAAAAACACATATTCCTTTATTATGTAAGTTAGGCAAAGATTCATGAATGTTAAGCAATTTGTTGTTATAATCCTCAGGAAACTTCTTTTCTTCAAGTACTTTTTTCTTCATTATTTCGCACTCGAATCCAACTGAAAATGTATGCCCAAGAATTTTTCCTCTTCTGCTTACTACATAAACATTACATTCCATAACATCACTTAACATTTCACATATATCTTCAAAAGCAACTGGCTCAGTACCTGATTTTTGTAGTATTTTATTTAATTTTCTTGTTTTTGAGAGTAGGGTTGACATAGAGCTCCTCCTAATAGTTTTAAACTATAAATATATTAATATTATTTGAAAATTTCAAATAGTTGAAATTTTACGATTATTTGTACTATTTATAATATACCACAAGAAAATATCATTTTCAACCTACTCTTTTATATTTCGACATTATTGTTCTTCATTTTCTGTAGTTACAGGTACCTTATTTCCACATTCTGAGTTAGTACATTCTAAATATTTACCTTTTGATTTAGAATATTTGTAAACCATTGGTGAATTACATTTGTCACATTTTTCCTTTGCAGGTTCATGCCAACTTACAAAGTCACAATTTGGGTAATTTGAACAACCATAGAACTTGTTGCCCTTCTTACTTCTCTTAAGCAATACTTTTCCACCGCATTTTGGACATGGTGCATCTATTTCATGAACAATAGGTTTTGTATTTTGACATTCAGGATAACCAGGACATGCAAGGAAATCTCCAAAACGTCCATGTTTAATCACCATCATTCTTCCACACTTATCACACGGAACATCAGAAACTTTGTCTTCAATTACAATCTTAGATACTTCAGTTTCAGCTTTTTCTATTGAAACTTTCAATGGAGTAAAGAATTCCTCAACAATTTTTTTCCAGTTGTCTTTACCTTCTTCTATATTATCTAATTTCGATTCCATTTCTGCTGTAAAATCAGTATCCACAATTTCGTTAAAATAATCTGACATAATAGTATTTACTATAAATCCTAAATCAGTGGGAATTAAGTTTTTCTTCTCTCTTAATACATATTTTCTATCTATTAAGGTTGATATAGTTGGAACATAGGTACTTGGTCTTCCAATGCCCTTTTCCTCTAATAATTTAACAAAAGATGCTTCAGTATATCTACTAGGAGGTTGTGTAAAATGTTGTTTAGGCGCGATTGAGTCTTCTTTTAGTTCTTCCCCTGCTTCTATTTCTGGAATAGTAACATCTTCATTTTCCTCGTCTGTAGTATATTCATATATTTTCATAAATCCATCAAATTTTATATTAGAACCTGATGCTCTTAATTTATAATCTCCATTTTCAATCAAAACTGAAATAGTGTTTAATTCACATGAAGACATTTGGCTTGCAACAAATCTTTTCCATATAAGTGAGTATAGTTTATAACCTTCAGGTGTAAGATTATCCTTTGCTATCTCTGGAGTTATTTCAACATAAGTTGGTCTAATAGCTTCATGAGCATCTTGAATATTTTTTTTGCTTTTGAAAACTCTTGGTGTTTTTGGAGAATATGATTCTCCATATGTCTCTTTAATAAATTCAAGAGCTTTTTCTTGAGCTTCAGAAGAAATTCTTACTGAGTCAGTTCTCATATAGGTAATTAGACCTATTGTACCTCTTCCTTTTATTTCAACACCTTCATAAAGCTTTTGAGCTACAGACATTGTTTTCTTAGTCATAAAATTAAGTTTTTTATTGGCATCTTGTTGTAAAGTTGAAGTTGTGAAAGGTGGCAATGGATTTTTTAGCTTACTGCCCTTTTTAACTTCTTTTACTAAATAATTTCCTTTATTTAAATCCTCAATTATTTTTAATGCTTCTTCTTCAGTACTTATTTCTATTTTTTTATTTTTGTATTGTGATAGCTTTACTTGAAATTTTTTATTGTTCTTTTTCAAAAAACAATCAACAGTCCAAAATTCCTTTGGTTCAAATGCTTTAATTTCATTTTCTCTGTCACAAACAAGTTTAAGGGCAGCTGATTGAACTCTTCCTGCACTTAATCCCCATTTTACGTTTTTCCATAATATTGGACTTATTTGATATCCCACAAGTCTATCCAATACTCTTCTTGCCTGTTGTGCATCTACTAAATTTTGATTTATTGGTCTTGGCTTTTTTATAGAAGCTTTAACAGCTTCTTTTGTTACTTCATTAAATTCTATTCTACAAGACTCTTCACTGGATATCTTCAAAATATTTGCTAAATGCCATGAAATAGCTTCCCCTTCTCTATCAGGGTCAGTTGCAAGAAATATCTTGTCACTCTTCTTAGCAAGTTTTTTCAATTTATCTAGTAAATCCCCTTTTCCTCTAATAGTAATATACTTAGGGGAAAAATTTTCTTCTATACTTACGCCTAATTGGCTTTTAGGAAGATCGCGTACATGTCCCATTGATGCTTCAACTACGTAGTTTTTACCTAAATATTTGCCAATGGTTTTTGCTTTAGCTGGTGACTCAACAATAACTAAATTTTGTCCCATTACTTACCTCTATGCTAGAGGTGTTCACCCCCTTAAAAATTTAACTTATCCTAGCATAATAGTTTCCATTTAAACTAATTACTACTTTATCAAGTTGCAATTCAAATAATAAACCATAAATTGCATTTATGTCAATATTACATTTTTGTGCCAACTCATTAATGTGAATAGGAGTTTTTCCGATCATGTTAAATAGAATGGCCTTTTCCCCAGTATATTTATTACTATTTTTAGCAGTTTTTTTAATTTTTAATAGCTCATACAAGTCATCGATTTCTATAAGTATTTTAGCACCATCTTTTATAAGTTGATTACATCCTTTGCTATTTTGACTTAATGGATTCCCAGGAACAGTAACAATATCCCGACCAAGTTCTAGTGAATAGCCTACTGTTATTAAGCTTCCGCTTTTTTCTGTAGCTTCTGTAACAATTAATGAATCTCCAAGAGCACTAATTATTCTATTTCTTCTGGGGAAATTATAAGCGTATGGTGGCGTTCCAGGTAAAAATTCTGACATGATTACGCCATTTTCTAATATACTTTCAAATAGTTTTTGATTAACCTTAGGATAGACTATATCAATACCACAGCCTAAAACTGCACATGTAGGACTATTATACGTGACAGAACACTTATGAACTATTGTATCAACTCCATAAGCACCACCACTAACTAAGGCTATATCATTCTTTGCTAGTTCAATAGCAATTAATTTAGTAATTTGAGCCCCATAAGCAGTAGGTTTTCTAGAGCCAACTATAGATATTCTTCGTCTGCTTGAAAGTTTGTTTAAGTCTCCTTTATAGAATAGTATATAAGGAGGTTCTTTGAGATGTTCAAAATCTTTAATATAATCCATGTCGTTGTATGTAAAAAAGGATATAGAATTATTATTTAAGCTTTCCATTAAATTATATACATCTTCATCTTTAGTTGATAATATTTTGTCTGTAAATTTATAATTAAAAGAGTCTCCTTCAAAACTTTTATAGAACTGATATATATTTTTTTCGCTCTTAAATTTATTTTTTAAATATATCTTTTGTGCGTTAGGTATATTAATAGTAGCTAACCAAAGCTTATAGAAAGCCTCGTTATTTTCATTATTCATATTACCTCCTGCCCTATAAATTTCCTGTAATTTATAGCTTCAAAAATATGATTTTCATTTAGTTTTTCTTCTCTTTGCAGATCTGCTATTGTTCTAGAAAGTCTTAAAATTTTATAGTATCCTCTCATTGTTAGTCCAAGACTTTCATATAAGAGATTTAATTTTTCTAAAGCAGATTTCTCAATGTTTATATTTCTCATAAGTTCTTTAGTATTTACTAATCCATTATATTTATCCTTACATTTAGAATATCTATCATATTGAACTTCAGTTGCATATTTTATGTCCTCGCATATTGATTTGCTTAAGAGTTTTTTATTGTTTTTTGAAAGTGCTTTGAATTCAACTCTAGGAACATATGTAAACATATCTATTCTATCTAGGATCGGTTTACTTATTTTATTTAAATACCTAATTCTTTCACCTTCAGTACAGGTACAATTACGTGTAAGGCTTAGATAATTTCCGCATGGACATGGATTAAAGGCGATTAATAAAAGAAACTTTGCAGGAAGCTTAATATTACAATTTAGTCTACTAATATTAATTTCTTTATTTTCTAAAGGTTCTCTAAGTTCTTCAATGCATTCTTTTTTAAAATGTAAAAATTCATCAAGAAAAAGAACCCCATTATGAGCTAAAGTTATTTCACCAATTTTACCTTTAATACCTCCAGTTAAGGATGCAACAGTGCAGGAATGATGAGGACTTCGAAAAGGCCTTTTTAATGATTCAAAAAGCTCTTTGGAATTTTCCGACATACTATATATTTTGAAGACCTCATAAGCCTCCTCATAACTCATACTAGGCAAAATCTCTTGAATTTTTTTAGCAATCAAAGTTTTACCTGCCCCTGGTGAACCATATAAAGCAATATTATGAAATCCAGCTGCAGATATTTCTATAGACCTTAAAACCCCTTCTTGCCCAATAATATCATCAAAGTTTCCATTTATTGCAGAGCTAATTTTAAAATCAGATTTATCTGAAGGTAATTGATCTCTATAAATAAGATAATTGACTGTATTTTTAAGATTATTCATTAAATAAATGTCACCCTTGTAGAAAAAATTACTTTGATAAGAATTTTCTTCTGGAATAATGAACTTTTCAATACCATTATCTATTCCTTCTTGTAAAATAGGAAACAATCCTTTGATTTCTTTTACATCTCCTCCTAAACTTAACTCACCAGCGATTAGGAACTTCTCTATATTCTCTACTGAGATTTGATTACTGGCAAGCAAAATGCCTATAGACATTGGGAGGTCTAATACTGAACCTATCTTTTTTATATTGGCTGGAGCTAAATTTATAACTATTTTTCCGAGAGGAAACTTAAAGCCAGAATTAATTATTGCAGCCTTAATTCTCTCTCTTGATTCCTTAATTGATTGATCAGCTAAACCTACTATTGTAAAGGAGGGAAGTCCTTTAAATATTTCTATTTCAACATCAACTACTATTCCTTGAAGATTTAGTACTGTTCCACTCTTGATTATTACAGCCATTTTATCACCTCAATGTCATTATTGACAAAAATATTGATATCATTACGAAATTTTTAAAAATTGTCAATAATATTATTTGAGGTGATTTAAGTGATAAATAAGAAAAGTATAGGTAATTATGGAGAAAATTATGCATGTGAATATATAAAAAATAAAGGATATACTATTTTAAAGAAAAATTATTTTTCTAGAAATGGAGAAATAGATATTATTGCATTGAAAGAGGATGTTTTAATTTTTATTGAGGTTAAAACAAGGTGTTTTTCAAATTATGGATTAGGAGAAGAGTCAGTGAATTACTTTAAGAAAGTAAAATGTATAAAAACTGCAAAATATTACATACATAAAAATAATTTATATCATTTAAATGTAAGATTTGACGTAATAACAATAACTTTAGATATAGATAAAAATAAAAAAAGCATCCAATATTACGAGGATGCCTTTAGCTTATAGGGTTTTTTGTTTCCTATAATAAACCCTATATAATTAATTACAATATATTTTTCAAGAAACTTAATCTATGTATTTCGCATGGACCATGCTTTTTAATGGCTTCTACATGCTTAACTGTGCCATAACCAGCATTCTCATTAAAATAATACATAGGATATTTATTATGATATTCTTCCATAAGATTATCTCTGAATACTTTAGCGACAATTGAAGCACAGGCAATTGATGCACTCTTTGTATCACCTTTTACAACGCCAGTATTTTTTATATCAATACCTCTTATTGGATAACCGTCAGATAAAATAAATTCAGGCTTATATTTTAAGCCCCTGCAAGCTTCTATGAACACTTTATTGTTGCAAACTCCAATGCCTTTTTCATCAATCTCCAAATTGTCACACATGGCAATTGAGTAAGAAAGAGCTTTTTCTTTAATGATTTCACTTAATTCTTCTCTTTTTTCTTTAGATAAAGCCTTAGAATCTTTAATTCCAAGTATAATATCAGAGATATCTACATTTAAATCTAAAACTACAGCACAAGAAACAATAGGTCCAGCAAGTGGTCCTCTACCTACTTCATCTACTCCAGCAATGATATTATAATTTCCGTGACTTTTGTCAAAAGCGTATAATTTAGATACACGAGCTTGTTCTTGCTTATATTTATCAATATCTCTTAAGAACTTTTTACCTAAATCATTAAAATTCTTTCTGCTATCATTTAGCAGTAATTCAATAAATTCAGCAAACTTATCATCTAATAGAATTTCTTTAATTGAAATATCTTTCACAATTTCTTTTATATCTTTAAATGAATATTCACCTATAGTTTTATTTAATATAAACATATTAGTTTCTCCTAATCAGGAATCTCTAGCGTAATATTCCCTATCTTTCCGCCTCTAAATTCATCTAATAAAATAACAGCAATTCTATTATAATTGATTTCTCCGCCAGAAACTATACATCCTCTTTTTTTAGCAATTAAATCTAGAGTTTCTAAAGGCGTTTCTCCTAGGTTTTCTATTTTATATCTAGCTTTTAAGTTTTCGGAATAATGAATTTGAAGTCTTTCAACAAGTTTTAGAGCTAATTCCTCAATATCCATTATTTCATCTTTAATGGCACCAGTAAAAGCTAAGTTTAATGCAACATCTTCATCTTCGAATTTAGGCCAAAGTACTCCTGGGGTGTCCATAAGTTCAATCCCAATTGAAGTTTTTATCCATTGTTTGCTTTTTGTTACACCTGGTCTATCACCAGTTTTTGCAATATTATTTTTAGCCATTTTATTTATAAAAGTCGATTTTCCTACGTTAGGTATTCCAACAACCATTACTCTTGTAATTATTTTAACCAAACCTTTTCTTCTTTGTCTCTCATGCTTTTCTTTTAATAATTCGTCGAGAGCTGGCTTAATACTTCTAATTCCATCACCCTTTAATGAATTTAATGCGATGGCTTTTACATTTTCGTTTGATAAATAATCTATCCATTTTCTAGTTGTAGCAGTATCTGTTAAATCACTTTTATTCAGAATAATTACTCTTGGTTTGTCTTTGCATAATGCATCTATATCTGGATTTGCAGATGCTTTAGGGATTCTTGCATCACGTATTTCTATAACTGCATCTACAAGTTTTAAATTCTCTTTTATCTCTCTTTTTGTTTTAACCATGTGTCCAGGAAACCAGTTAATAGCCATATAATCACTCCTCTACACTTTATATAATATTTTATAAATAAAAAAGGGACTTATAAAGCCCCATTTCTATTTGAATTATTTTATTAATTCTTTTACTTTAGCTGCCTTACCAACTCTATCTCTTAAGTAGTAAAGTTTAGCTCTTCTTACCTTACCGTATCTTACAACTTCGATTTTATCGATAATTGGGGAGTTTATAGGGAAAGTTCTTTCAACTCCAGTACCGTAAGCTACTCTTCTAACAGTGAAAGTTTCTCTAGCTCCACCGTTTTGTTTCTTAATAACAGTTCCTTCGAAAACTTGAACTCTTTCTCTGTTTCCTTCTTTGATTTTAACGTGAACTTTAATAGTATCACCTATACCAAAGTTTGGAAGATCGCTTCTTAATTGTTCTTGTTCTATAGCTCTTATAATTTCGTTCATGTGCATTCCCTCCTAAATATTAATGTGACGTTCTTAACAATAGTGTTTGTCAGAGGACCGCCCGTACTAGCACAACGATTATTTTACCATAAAGAGTATATTCATGCAACATAAATTTATAATGCTACTCTTTTTTTAGCAGCTTAATATCCTCTATTGTTAAAGTAATTTTTTTAAATAGATCAGGACGTCTTTTTTTAGTTATATCTAAAGACATTTTTCTTCTCCATTTTCGTATATTTTCATGATGTCCAGATAAAAGAACTTCAGGAACCTTCTCATCTTCAAAGGTTTCTGGTCTAGTGTATTGAGGATATTCAAGGAGACCTTCATAAAAGGATTCCTCTTGAAAGCTTTCTTCTTTTCCTAGCACTCCAGGAATTAATCTTGCAATGCTATCAACTATAGGAATGCAAGCCATTTCGCCTCCAGTTAATACAAAATCACCTAGGGAAATCTCCATATCAAAGTATTTATATGCTCTTTCATCGACTCCTTCATAATGACCACATACAAAAGTCAAGTTATCTTCTTTTGATAATTCCTTAGCTAGTGATTGAGTAAAGGTTTTTCCTCTTGGTCCAAGAAATATTACTTTACCATCATTAGTTTCTTTTAATTTCTTTATAGCTGAAACAACAGGTTGCGCACTCATTACCATTCCAGCTCCACCACCATATGGATAATCATCAACCTTTTTATGTTTATTTTCAGTAAAATCTCTTATATTAATTGCTTCTATTGAAAGTATATTATTTTCTTTAGCTCTTCCAATTATAGAATGATCAAAGATATTAAACATTTCAGGGAAGAGAGTTAAAATGCTAATCTTCATCTTGCCATTCACCTACAGGTTTTATAACTATCTTTGACTCTTCTATATTTATATCTAATACTATTTCCTTCAACACAGGTATTAATACTTCTTTAGGTTCTTTAATCCAGTAAACATCATTACTGCCTGTTTTAATTACATCATATATCTTCCCTATTAAAGCATCATTAGTATCATATACATTACAACCAATTAAATCAGCAATAAAATATGTATCTTCTGGTAGCTTAACAGCATCTTTTCTTGGAACCTTAAGATATTTAGTTTTAAGCTTTAATGCAGCATTCATATCTTCTACGCCTTCAAGTTTTAATATCACTCTATCTTTTTGAAATTTGCAGGACTCAATCTTATACTCTATATCACCAATAAGTATAGATTTAAGCTTTTTAAATCTCATAACATCATCAGTTAAAGGAAACACCTTAACTTCTCCTTTAATACCGTGTGAATTTACAATTTGACCTATATTAAAAAATTCTTTCAAAATTATCACTCCTTATATTAAAAAATTCCTAAGTTATATTAAAGCATAAAAACTAAACTTTGTATACTAATCTTAGGAATTATAAGGTTTTTTTATAAAAATCCTCATTATTCAAACATTATAAATTTCAAAAGCGTAAAATAAAAGAGCTAGGCACAAACCTAACTCTCTTAGATAATCTCTACAACTACACGCTTATTTTCTTTGATTGCTGCAGCTTTTACTACTGTTCTTATTGCTTTTGCTATTCGTCCTTGCTTACCTATTACTTTACCCATGTCTTCTGGGGCAACCTTAAGTTCAAGGATAAGGGATTGCTCACCAGCAACCGCCTTAACTTCAACAGCATCTGGATTGTCAACTAAAGACTTGGCGATAATTTCAACTAAATCTTTCATAGTAACTGTTAAGAAAACTCCCTTAACAGATTCACCTCCCAGATATTACTTATTGATTCCTGCTTTAACAAATAACTTTTTAACTATATCAGTTGGTTGTGCACCATTTCCTAACCATTTAGCTGCTTTTTCAGAATCTATTTTGATTTCTGCATCTGGTTGAGCAACTGGGTTGTAGTATCCAATTTCTTCGATGAATCTTCCATCTCTTGGACTTCTTGAATCTGCAACAACAACTCTATAGAAAGGAGCTTTTTTAGCACCCATTCTTCTTAATCTGATTTTTACTGCCATTAATTTCACCTCCTTTAAGGGATTAAATACTAATATATATTATCTAAAAAGGAAGTTTTCCAAACAAGCCTTTTTTAGAGTTTTTAGTCAATGATTTCATTTGCTTCATTTGTTTTCTAGCGGCTTCAAAGCCTTTTAACAACTTATTTATTTCTTGTATACTTGTTCCAGAACCGTGAGCTATTCTCTTTTTTCTTGAAGAAGAACCTGAAACTAACTGAGGATTTCTTCTTTCTTTTTGAGTCATTGATTGAATAATAGCTTTTGTTCTTCCCATTTGTTTTTCACCAGCTGCAAAGTCAACTCCTTGAAGTTGTTTCGCATTAATTCCTGGCATCATTTCAAGTATTTTATTTATTGGTCCTAATTTATTCATCTGCTCCATAGCAGTTAAGTAATCTTCAAAGTTAAAATCTGAACCAAATACTTTTTTTGCTAAATCTTCTGCTTCCTTTTCATCTATAGATGCTTGAGCTTTCTCTATTAGTGAAAGAACATCTCCCATTCCAAGTATTCTTGATGCCATTCTATCAGGATGGAAAACTTCAAGATCATTCATCTTTTCTCCCATACCTACAAATTTTATTGGCTTTTCAGTAATACTACGAATAGATAATGCAGCACCACCTCTTGTGTCACCATCAAGTTTTGTAAGGATAACACCTGTTATATCTAGAGTGTTATTAAAGCTTTCAGCCACATTTACTGCATCTTGACCAGTCATGGAATCAACAACTAATAGAATATCATTTGGGTTAACCCCTGCTTTAATGTTCTTTAATTCATCCATTAATGCTTCATCAATATGAAGTCTACCAGCTGTATCTATGATTACAACATTATGTCCATCTTCCTTTGCCTTAGCTATACCAGCTTTAGCTATATCAACTGGACTGATTTTATCTCCCATAGTAAATACAGGAATATCAATACCTTTTCCTACAACTTCTAATTGTTTAATAGCTGCAGGTCTATAAACGTCACATGCTACTAATAAAGGTTTCTTATTTTTCTTTCTTAAGGAAAGAGCTAACTTACCACACATGGTAGTTTTACCTGCACCTTGAAGTCCTACTAACATTATTACTGTAAGTCCTGAATCTGAAGTATTTAGTTTACTTTCCGATTTACCCATAAGTTCAGTTAGTTCTTCGTTAACTACTTTAATAACTTGTTGTCCAGGAGTTAAGCTTCCTAAAACATCTTCTCCTACACATTTTGCACTTACGTTTGAAACAAAGCTTTTAACAACTTTGTAGTTAACATCTGCTTCTAAAAGGGCTAGTTTAACTTCCCTCATGGCTTCTTTTATATCTTTTTCAGTTAACTTTCCTTTACCTCTAAGTTTCTTAAAGGCATCTTGTAATTTTTCTGATAAACTTTCGAAAGCCATGTAAATCCTCCTAAGAATTATTTATATCCTCAAATAATTTTTTTATATAATTAATTGCTTCGTCAGAAAGCTTAAAGCGATCTTCTATGTCTTCTATTGCAATTTTATATTTCTCTTCTCTAATATTATATTTACTTAAAAGCGAAAGCTTTTCTTCATAGTTTAATAATAATTTATAACACCTTTTAGTTAGATCATGAATTGCCTGCCTTGAAGTATTATTAATTTCAGCAATTTCTCCTAACGAAAGATCTTCATTATAGTATAACTCCATAATAGTTTTTTGCTTTGGAGTTAATAAATTGCCGTAAAAGTCTAACAAAAGTGATATTTCAAATCTATCTTCCATATCATCACCCGACCACGAATATTATAATATCAGAATATAAAAATAGTGTCAAGTATTTTTACTTAACACTATAGGGGTTTTTATAGTAAACTTAATTTATTCTTACACGAATAAGTTATTAGTTGAACTTAAAACCCCTTTATCATATTTTAGAATAGAGCTTCTACAAAATCCTCAGCATTAAATTCTTGCAGGTCATCTATACCTTCACCTACTCCGATATATCTAACCGGTAAATTAAGATTTTGTTTTATTGAAATTACTACTCCGCCTTTTGCAGTACCATCTAACTTAGTTAAGATTATACCGTCAATAGGACAAGCTTCCATAAACTGTTTTGCTTGAACTACAGCATTTTGCCCTGTTGTAGCATCCAAAACTAAAAGTGTTTCTCTTGCTACTCCATCCATTTCCCTATCAATTACTCTATTAATTTTAGCTAATTCATCCATAAGATTTTTCTTATTATGAAGTCTACCAGCAGTATCTATTAAAAGTCTAGTAACTCCTCTAGATTTTGATGCTTGAAGTGCATCAAAAACTACAGCTGCAGGATCAGAACCTTCTTGATGTCTAACTATATCTACACCAGCTCTATTGCTCCAAATTTCTAATTGGTCAATTGCTGCAGCTCTAAAAGTATCACCCGCAGCCATTAATACCTTATGCCCTTCTGATTTGAATTTCGCAGAAAGTTTTCCGATTGATGTAGTTTTACCAACTCCGTTAACACCAATTATTAATATGATTTTTTTCTCAGGTTCTGTTTTTTCAGGTGCACCTTCCAAAAGAATTTCCTTTATGACATCTTTTAACGTTGGCCATACCATAGCTGGATCTGAAATTTTTTCTTTTCTTATTTTCGCTCTTAATCTTTCAATTATATTTAAAGTCGTATCCATTCCAATATCAGATGTAATAAGAATCTCTTCTAATTCCTCGTATAAATCTTCATCTATTGCTACTGCTAATTTTAATGCCTCATTGATTTTATCTGTTAAGTTATCTCTAGTTTTTGATAATCCACTTTTTAATTTATCAAAAAATCCTCCAAACATATTAAGACCTCCTACTAATTTTCTAAATTAACTGAAACTACTTTTGATACTCCCTTTTCTTCCATTGTTACTCCATACATAATGTCAGATGCTTCCATTGTTCCTTTTCTATGAGTAATAACTATAAACTGAATATTGCTTGAGAATTTTTTCAAAAATTCTGCATACCTATAAACATTTGCATCATCTAATGCTGCTTCAATTTCGTCCAAGATGCAGAATGGTGTAGGCTTCATCTTTAAAATAGCAAATAATAATGCTATTGCAGACATAACCTTCTCTCCACCAGACATTAGATTTATGTTTTGAACTTTCTTACCGGGTGGTTGAACATTGATATCTATATTGGCAGTAAGTTCATCACCTTCCCCTAATATAAGTTCAGCGCTACCACCTTTAAATAATTCTTTAAATGTTTCACTAAAATATAAGTTTAAAATTTTAAAATTATCTTTAAATAATTCCTTCATCTTATAAGTCATATCATCGATAACATCTAATAAATCTTTTTTTGCATTTTCTAAATCATCTTTTTGAGAATTCATAAAAGTAAATTTTTCTTTAACTTCTTTATACTCTTCTATAGAACTAACATTAACAACTCCAAGAGAATTTATATCTCTCTTAAATTTATTAATTTCATCTTTATGAGCATTTAAATTTTCTATTTCTGATGCAAGGTCAACAGCCTCTGCATAAGTTAAGTTTAAATCTTCATTTAACTTAGTGTAATAGCTATCCTTCTCAATGTCAAATTTAGCTTTTCCCATTTCTTTCTTATGATATTCATCTTCATTCTTTTCTAGCAGCTTAACTAAAGTTTCCTGTTCACTTTCAATAGTATTAATCTTTTCTTTAAGAGAAGCTTTAAGTGCTTCTGTTTCTTTCCACTTTTCATCAAATGCATTAATATGTAAAGTTAATTCTTCTATTCGTTTTTTATTAGAAACAATTTTTTCATTAAATAGTATTTTAGATTCATTCCCATTTTTAACATAGTCAGCTAAATCCTGAATCTTAGCCATAGCTTCATTATATTCAGATTCAAGTCTTTGTTTCTCAGATGATCTATTAGAAATAACCTCTTCAATAGTTGCTTTCTTTATTTTAAAGTCAGTTGTTTTATCTCTTTTTTCAATAACAACTGCGTTTAAATCTTTGATTTTTTCTTCTATCTCTTTAATTAAATCCTTGTTCTTAAATGTTGAAGATTTTGAGTCATTGATTAACTTCTCAATTGAGTCCATTTTGTTTTTTAGCTCAACTGTTCTATTTTCAATTTCTTTCTTTTGGTTTGCTGCTGTTACAAGGAAATCGTTAATCTTAAGCCATTCATTTTGGATGTTCTTAATTTCACCTTGAAGCTTGGCTATTTCTATGTTATTAAAATGAATTTCATCTCTCTTATTAAGATTATCTTCATCATATTTCATAGCTTTTTCTTTTATTTCAGAAATTTCTTTCTTTAATACTTCGGCTCTCTCCTCAAGAGAAGTTATCTTTTCCTTTAATTCTTCTAGTTCTCTTTTTCTACTTATTATTGAACTATTTTTTCCACCATAGTTACCACCAGTTAGAGCTCCACCTGGATTAACAACCTCACCAGTTAAAGTTACAATTCTATAAGAGTAATTTCCTATCTTGGCAACCTTTAAAGCTGATTCCATAGTTTCAACAATTAAAGTCCTTCCAAGAGAATATTGAATTGCACTTTCATATTTATTGTCATATTTAACTAAATCAGAAGCTATTCCAATATATCCTGGTATATCTTTTATTCTATTATCTATATTGATTTTTTTACCTTGAATTATAGTTAAAGGCAAGAATGTAGCTCTACCTAACTTATTGGATTTTAAATAATCTATAAGATTCTTAGCAGTATTTTCATCTTCAGTAATAATATTAGAAATACCTGCACCTAATGCAATTTCTATAGCGACTTCATACTTCTTTGGAACTTGAATTGTTTCTCCTAGAATTGTTACTTTAGAATTTAAATTTCCTACAAAACCTTTTGACATATGTTCCATAAGAACCTTTGTAGATTTATTATATCCTTCAAAATGTTTCTCTAAGTTATTTATCATCTTAAAGGTTGCATCTGATCGTGTAAGCTCACTATTTACATCTCTAAATTCTTGCTCTTTTTTTACAATTTCAGCTTGAATTCTTGATATCTCTTTTTTATTTAATCTTATCTTTTCTTCAAGTTCTAAGATAGATTTTTTATGTTCTTCTAGCTTTTCATCTAGTAATATCTTAGTATTTGCATTTATAGTTGAAGAGTTTTTAAGATTAACGCTATTTTCTTCAATTTCAAGTAAATTTGTACTTAAAGATTCTAGGGTATTTTCTATAATTTTTTTCTCATTTTCTAATTCTGCTATTCTTTTATATTCTTCTATTTCAGATAACTTTAGTTTTCCAACTTTGTCCTCATTTTCTGTAATTTCATCAGTTATTATATTTGCATCTTTTTCTAGTTCATAAATGTTAAATTGCAAATCTAATAATTCTTGCTTTTTAGATTCCACTTCTAATGCAAGCTTATCTTGTAAGTTAATAAGATTTTCTATTTTATCTGTTATGATAGTCTTTTCTTTATTATTATTTCTTACCTGTTCATCAATATTGGCAATTCTCTCAACTAGTAAGTTTATTTCAGCATTTAATTCTGTAATATTTTCTTTACTTTTATAGTATTCAATTCTTTCTTCAGTAGTTTTGCCTTCAAGTACTTCAATTTCATTTTGATGTTCAGAAAGTTTAGATTTAGCTTTACTAATCTCTTCTCTTAAAGAATTACTTTTATTTTTAACCTCAATAAGCTCGGAATTATACGTTTTAATGCTATGTTCAACACTTTTTATATGATAAACTAAAAGATCAATTTCCCTTGATTTTAACTCATTTGATAGTTCTAAGAATTTTGCAGCCTTTTCACTATCAATTCGTAAAGGTTCAATTCTTTCTTCATAGGTAGATAGAATATCATTAATTCTAACTAAATTTTCTTCAGTATTTGAAAGTTTCTTTTCAGCTTCATCTTTTCGAGATTTATATTTTACTATACCAGCTGCTTCTTCTAATAATGCTCTTCTTTCTTCCGCTTTACCGCTTAAGATAGCATCAATTTTACCTTGTCCAATAAGAGAATATCCTTCTTTACCTATACCAGTATCCATAAATAATTGTGTTATATCTTTTAACCTACATACAGAATTATTTATTAAATACTCGCTTTCGCCAGATCTATAGATTCTTCTGGTTACTGTTACATCAGAAAAATCTATTCCAAGCTCCTTGTCAGAATTATCTAAAGTTAGAGATACTTGTGCTAGTCCAACAGGTTTTCTAAATTGTGTGCCGGCAAAAATAACATCCTCCATCTTTCCGCCTCTTAAGGTTTTTACACTTTGTTCACCTAAAACCCATCTTACTGAATCGGATATATTACTTTTACCACTACCATTAGGACCAACAACTGCAGTTACCCCTTTCTTAAATTTTAATTCAGTTTTATCTGCAAAAGATTTAAATCCTCTTATTTCTAGAGATTTTAAAAACATGTTGACACTCCTATCTTGTTAAGAAATTTGGAAGTAAACTAAGTATAAATGTTAAAAGCATAAAAATTATTAATATATATTTGACCTTATCTCTTGTCTGCTTTTTCATTTTCTCACTCCTATTCTTTAATAAGTTTAAAATAATATTGGTAAAAAGTAAATAATTTCAATAAAAAATCGTCATTGTAGTTGAACTTAAACCTCTAAAGTATACCTTACATAATAATTCAAACAAGTAATGTTATACTATACCTTAAAAAATCATAAGTTCCTAAAGAGTAAAAAAAGTCGTGTAAAATGCCCTTAATTTATTATTTCTAGTTTACTAAGGCTATTTTACACAACTAAAGGGTTTTAAATTCAACTAATAAATTATTCCTGTAAGAATAAATTAAGTTTCCAATAAAACCCTATACTATGTATTAAAGTTTATAAAATAATTTTAAATTCATTTGCATCCCATTTTATAATTATTGAATGTCTATCTAAAGCTGAATCTTGAACTACATTAATATTCTTGTCTTTTAATTTTGATTTTAATTCATTAAAATATCTCTTTTTATCAGCATATAACTTAGATAAATTTTTAGGGTTTATTAGTATATCAAAAGCGTTCGAACTAATTTGTTCTTTTGCAATTGCCAGTAAGCTTTCTTTTAATATACTTGCTTCAACTAATTCCCTAAAAGCTGGGTGAAATGGACCTGCAATTATATCTTTTCCTAAAGTAATATTTTCTGTAGGCTGAAGTCCTATTCTAATTACCTTAACACCACTGCTTTTATATTCTTTAAAAACAATCTTTGAAGCTTCTACAGCTTCGTCTAATGTATATGGTATAAAGGTTCCTCTTTTATACATTATTTCCATTGGAGTATCTTTTATTACTAAGGCAGGATATATTCTTGCAATATCCGGTTTCATCTCAATAGAATCTCTTACACTTTGAATATCTCTATCTAAAGTATCTCCAGGAAGTCCAATCATCAATTGGTGACCTAATGTAAACCCATAATTCTTAATTAAACGTGATGCATTTTCAACATCTTCTTTTGAATGTCCTCTCCCAGAAAGTTTCAATACATCCTCATTAAGAGACTGTACACCAAGTTCAATAATATCTACTCCATATTCTTTTAAATAGTCAAGTATATGTTCATTTATATAATCGGGACGAGTACTTAATCTAATTTTATCTATCATACCTTTATCTTTATAGTATTTTGCAACCTGAAGCAATTCTTTTTGATTTTCTTCTCTAATTGCAGTAAAAGTTCCTCCGAAAAAAGATACTTCCACTGTTGAGTTATTACTATTTATCGTTTCAAGGTATTCATCTATGGTCTTTATAGCAATTTCTCTAGTAACTCTTTCGCTTTCTCCAGTTATTCTTGACTGATTGCAAAAAACACAATTATGTGGACACCCTTCGTGTGGAACAAATAAAGGAATAATATAGTAGTTCTTACCCATTTCTTTCCTCCAAGTTTTCTAAAGCCTTTCTTGCTGCATTTTGTTCTGCTTCTTTCTTTGAGTATCCTTCACCTGAACCAAAGTTTTCATTATTTATAAATACATCTATAAAGAATTTTCTTCTGTGTGGTGGACCTTCAAATTTAATTAGATGATAAGAAATTTCCACCTCACCCTTTTTCTGAAGTAGCTCTTGTAATCGTGTTTTAAAGTCTAAAATAATTTCATTCTTAATAGCCTTTTTTATTATTGGATCAAAATTAATTAAAATAAAATTTTTTGCAACTTCTAAACCTTTATCCAAATAGATTGCTGCAATTACAGCTTCTACAGCATCAGCTAAAAGCGAAGCTCTTTCTCGACCACCCGTCAATTCCTCACCTTTGCTCATTCTAATAAATGAAGCTAATTCTAAAGTCTTAGCAATTTGAAAAAGTGAATTTTCACAAACTATTAAGCTTCTTATTTTAGTTAACTCTCCTTCACTTTTATGACTATATTTTTTAAATAAGTACTCAGTTATAGTCAACTGCAATACAGAGTCTCCTAAGAATTCAAGTCTTTCATTATGATCAACATTTTTATATTGGTGAGCAAAAGAAGAATGTGTAAGGGCTGTTCTTAAAAAATTCTCATCAGCGAAAAAAATTTCAATCTTTTTTTCAAAGTTCATTAACTCCATATTATCTCTCCTCGAAGTATATTCTTCAAGTTGTTCATCTAACAAATTCAAGAATACACTAGTTTATAGAATAATCGCAATGCGATTATAAGCCATTGATTTTTTCTCGCGTCTGCCTTTCCGAACTCATGTGAGGAAAATTTGGCAGGCTACTAATTCTACTTTTTACTCATTAGGGAATCTAGTAAATACTTAGACTTAGTCTAAACTTATAATGTTATCCATAACCTTAAACTAATATTAAATCCTAAAGAGTAAAATCCCGCAATTTGCGGGATCTTATTTATTCATCACCCTGTGCTTTAATGTAGTTAACTACATCTCCTACAGTTGTAAACTTCTCAGCATCTTCATCAGGAATTTCCATTTCTAATTCATCTTCTAATGCCATAATTAATTCAACTATATCAAGTGAATCAGCTCCTAAATCTTCTATAAAAGATGATTCCATAGTAATGTCATCAACATTAACACTTAACTTATCTGCTATAATTTCTTTAATTTTCTCAAACATATTTTCACCTCCACTTCCGTCTACTTAGATAATATTATATATATTTTTTGACGTCAATATTCTAAATTAGAATATCCTGTTATTTTAATAATATAAAAGTATTTTACCTATTTATTTTTTCAATTTCTATTTTTATCTTAGATAAAATATCATTTTCATAGAAAATTTTTGCTTGCCTTATTGCGTTTTTGAACGCCTTACCATCAGAACTTCCATGTGCCTTAATACAAATTCCTTGAACTCCCAAAAAAGGTGCACCACCTTCTTCTTTATAATCAAACTTCTTTTGAAGTTTTTTAAATACTGGAAGTAAAAATAAAGCACCAATTTTCCCAAGAGTTGAGGCTTTTATTTCATCTTTAAGCATATTTAATAGTGTTGATGCAACACCTTCATATGTTTTAAGTAATGTGTTACCTACGAATCCATCACAAACTAATACATTAACATCGCCTTTTGGTGCTTCTCTTGGTTCAACATTTCCTACAAAATTAATATCTGTTTCCTTTAATAGTGGATAAGCGGCTTTTGTAAGCTCGTTACCTTTTTCTTCCTCAGTACCTATATTAATTAGTCCAACTGAAGGTTCAGAAACCCCAGTAACACTTTTATAGTATACTTTTCCCATAAGTGCAAACTGTGGTAGATAGTGTGGTTTTGAGTCAACGTTTGCACCAGCATCAATAACCATGAAATTTCCATTCTTTCCTGGCATAATCGGAGCTAGTACAGGTCTTTCAATACCTGCAATTCTTCCAACTATCAATGTACAACCAGCCAAAAAAGCACCCGTGCTTCCAGCTGATATAATACCATCGCATTCGCCTGACTTAACTAGATTTAGTGCTTTTACCATACTAGAATCTTTTTTCTTCCTTAAAGCCATAACTGGATGCTCATTAGGTGAAATTACTTCACTTGCATTAACTACTTTTATTTTTGACTTATCATAAGTGTAATTTTCCAATTCCTTTGTTAGTTTTTCAGCTGGACCAGTAATATAGATCTCAATATCTGAAAAATTCTTTATTGCTTCAACAGCACCCTCAACTACAGCTTTAGGAGCATTGTCTCCGCCCATTCCATCAATAACAAATTTCATAAACCACACCCCATTTTTAAGAATTATAAAATAAATTGCATTGGATTATGTAAACTATAGGGTTTTAAGTTAAGTTCCATATAAAAAACCCTATATAAGGTTGTATAAATGCAATTTATAAAAATTCATTATAAAGTAAAGAAAAGAAAGTCATAAGACTTTCTTTAATTTTCAGAAGCTACAACTTCTTTACCTTTGTAATATCCGCATTTTTTACATACTCTATGAGCAAGCTTCATTTCATGACATTGTGGACATTCAACTATGCCAGGTAAGCTTAGTTTGAAAGTTTGTGCTCTTCTTGAATCTCTTTTAGCTCTGTAAGTTTTTCTAGCTGGATTTCCCATTGCTACACCTCCTTATTCTGTGAAAAAGTTCTTTAAAGCTTCTAATCTAGAATCAACTTCATAAGTTTCACAATTACATGTGCTCTTATTTAGATTGGTTCCACAATTTAAACAAAGCCCTTTACAACTCTCACTGCAAAGTCTCTTAATAGGCAAGGTTGATATAATATCATTTATAACTACTTCAGTGATATCTAAGTTATCACCCTCAATGAAGATTAACTCTTCATCTTCTGCAGTAGATTTATTTGTAAACTTCTCTTCAATAGTTAAATCTATTGGGAATGAAAAGTTTTCTAAACACCTGGAACATGAAGCTTCTAGAACTGTCTTAACATCTAAATGAAGCTCTAATATATCTCCATATGCCTTAACTAATCCACTAACCTTAATGGATTCCAAAGGAGTAATTATTTCTCCTTCAAAATTAAATGGTTCATGAGTAAATTCAAAGCTAATATTCTTAACCTTATCATTTTTACTGAATAAATCTAATAGATTAATAATCATAAATAAGACTCTGGAATTGCTTCCTCACACCCTTAGGGCGCATTATGTAATACATAGCTTGAGTCAAAGCTTCTTTTCACTCTCCTTAGTTAGAAATTAGTCCATAACCACAATTTATTATATAGAGGAGATGATTAAAAGTCAAGGGTACTTGGCAAATATTTTAAAGTAATGCTAAAGTATCCTTTGCAATCATAAGTTCTTCGTTAGTAGGAATTAAGAAAGCTTTAACCTTTGATTCAGGTTTTGTTATCTCAGTTAATTTACCTCTAACCTTATTTGCTGCAGCATCAAATTGAACACCTAAGAAATCTAAACCTTCTAAAATGCTCTCTCTCATTTCTGGTGAGTTTTCACCTACTCCAGCTGTAAATACTATAGCGTCTACGCCACCCATTATAGCAGCATAAGAACCAATATATTGTTTAACTCTATATACAAACATATCAAGCGCTAAGATAGATCTATGCTCATTTCTTTTCCATGCAGCATCTTCTACATCTCTAAAGTCTGAACTTACACCTGAAATTCCTAGTATACCTGACTTCTTATTTAAGATTTCATCTACTTGTTCTGCAGTATACCCTTCTTCTTTGATTAAGTATGTAATTACTGCAGCATCAATATTTCCAGTTCTAGTACCCATTACTAATCCTTCTAATGGAGTAAAGCCCATAGAAGTGTCAACTGATTCGCCGTTTTTAACAGCTGCAACTGATGCACCATTACCTAAATGACAAGTTATGATTTTAAGATCTTTTATATCTTTTCCTAAAGCTTCTGCAGCCTTTAATGATACATATCTATGTGAAGTTCCATGGAATCCGTATTTTCTAATATGTTTTTCTTCATATAATTCATATGGAATTGCATATAAATACGCTTTTTCTGGCATAGTTTGATGGAAAGCTGTATCGAAAACAACAACCATTGGTGTATTTGGCATAAGTGCCTTACAAGCATTTATTCCAATTATATTTGGTGGATTATGAAGTGGTGCTAACTTAGCACAATCTTCTAACTCTTTCATTACTTCGTCAGTAATTAAAACAGATTTAGCATATTTTTCTCCACCATGAACTACTCTATGTCCAACTGCTTGGATTTCGTCCATTGATTTAATAACACCATGAACATCATTTACCAAAGCATCTAAAACAAGCTTAGTCGCATCCTTATGATCTTTCATTGGTGATTCAACAACATATTTTTCACCATTAGCTTTTTGAGTTAGTATTGAACCTTCAATTCCGATTCTTTCAACTAATCCAGTTGCTAATGAGTCTTCAGTTTTCATATCTATTAATTGATATTTTAAAGATGAACTTCCACAGTTAATTACTAATATATTCATTGTATGATCTCTCCTTATGCAATTATTTATTTGTTATTGCTTGAACAGCAGTAAGTGCTACAACATTAACTATATCATCTGAGCTACAACCTCTTGATAAGTCGTTGATAGGTTTAGCAAAACCTTGACATATAGGACCTATTGCTTCTGCATTAGCAAATCTTTGAACTAACTTATAACCAATATTTCCAGCTTGTAAATCTGGGAATACTAGCACATTAGCGTTACCAGCTACTGGACTACTTGGTGCCTTTTGATCAGCAACTTTTCTTACAATAGCAGCATCTAATTGCATTTCACCATCAATTAATAAATCCGGTCTTAATTCTTTAGCCTTCGCAGTTGCAGTTCTTACCTTGTCAACAAGTTCATGATCAGCTGAACCCATAGTTGAGAATGAAAGCATTGCAACCTTTGGATCTATATTACATAATTTTTTTGCTGTATCTGCTGTAGCAATAGCAATAGCTGCTAATTGATCAGCATTTGGATTAGGATTTACAGCACAGTCAGAGAATAAAAGCATACCGCTTTCTCCATATTTAGATCCTGGTACCATCATTATAAAGAAACTTGATACTACTGATACGCCAGGTGCATTTTTAATTATTTGAAGACCTGGTCTTAATAGATCACCAGTAGTGTGAACAGCTCCTGAAACCATTCCATCAGCATCATCCATTTTAACCATCATAGTTCCAAAATAAAGTGGATCTCTAACTATTTTTTCTGCTTTTTCTAACGTCATTCCCTTATTTTTTCTTATTTCATAGAATGCATTAATGTAATCTTGAAGTTTTGCAGAAGTTTCAGGATCTTCAATAGATATTCCATCTAAATTTACCCCTATACTTTCAGCTTTCTCCTTAATTTTACTAACGTTACCAACAAGGATTACATCTGCAAGCCCAAGTTCTTTTATTTTCTGAGCTGCTACGACTGTTCTTTCCTCGTCTCCTTCTGGAAGGACAATTCTTTTTCTATCTGTTTTTGCCATCTCCCATATTTTTTTCATAAGTTCCATGTTCATTTCTCCTTTCAAAGCGTAGATATACTACACCTTATAATATACTCCTATTCATATAATCATTTCAATATTTTAAAGATAAAAAATGCCTAGATTATTATAATTTAATTATTATAAATAATATTAATTTTCTAACAATTCAATATGATTTTGATATTTTATGGAATTATAATGTATAATACCTATTGTAAGAGGTGAAATTATGAAAATTGCTGGAATAATTACTGAATATAATCCCTTTCATTTAGGGCATAAATTACATTTAGAAAAAACAAAAAAATTAACAAATTGTGATGCTGTAGTTTGTTTAATGAGCGGACATTTTGTTCAAAGAGGTGCGCCTGCTATAATTGATAAATGGACTAGAACACAAATGGCCTTGGATAATGGTGTTGACCTTATATTAGAACTTCCAACAGTTTATGCTGTATCTTCGGCAGAATTTTTTGCATCTGGCGCAGTTTCTATCTTAAACTCACTGAATGTTATAGATTCAATTGCTTTTGGAAGTGAATGCGGGGATATAAATTTACTAAAGCAAATATCCTCTATTCTGTCTAATGAAAGCAGCGAATTTAAAGAAGCTATAAAGAAGTTTTTAAACAAGGGCTATCCTGTTGCTGTTTCTAGAAGCAAAGCAATTCTCGAAATTATGCAAAATTCAAATTTATCATATGATGAAGAATATTTAAAAAAGCAGCTAAATTCATCAAACAATATACTAGGTATAGAATATGTAAAAGCACTACTTAGACTTAAAAGCAACATAATACCTTACACCCTTAAAAGGGAAGGTGCTTTATATAATGATAGAGAATTAAATAATGACTTCTCCTCTGCTTCATCAATAAGAAATTACCTTAAAGCAACTAACGATGTTGGTGATTTAAAATCTCATCTTCCAAAGGAAACATATGATATTTTAAGTAAACTTTCTTCAGAAAATTATGATTTTGCCTTTGAAGAAAAAATGTTTTCCTATATTAAATATAAAATACTAACTGATCCAAAATCCTTAAGCTTAATTCCAGACGCATCAGAGGGATTGGATAATAAAATAATAAAAGAGCTTCAGAACTCTAAAAATTTAGATGAATTAATATTAAACTGTAAAAGCAAAAGATATACTTATACTAGAATAAGCCGAATATTAACCCAATTCTTTATAGGACTTGAGAAATATCCTATAAAAGAATTGAGAAAAAAACAGCCTAGTGCTGTAAGAATCCTTGGTTTAAACAAAAAAGGGGCTGAAATACTTAAACTAATAAAAAAAGAAAGTTCAATTGAATTTATAAATAAACCAAAAAAACCTTTTAATGATATCTATACATTAGATATTCAAGCTTCAAAAGCTTATAGTCTACTTTGCAATAATATAAAAACGGACAACGAGTTTAAGCAGTCACCACTAATTAAAATGGATGAAGTATAAAAAATTAAGGACTAATTAGAATATTCCTATTAAATATTCTAATTAGCGACTAAACATAATATAAATACTATATATGGGGGTGTTCTTATGTATAGTATTTATATTTTATATGGATTAATAATCATTTTAACTACTTCGTTAATCATTCAAATAAAGGGAAAAATAACAATAATGCCAACTGTATTATTGTCAATTCTAATAATATATTTTTTACTTAATCCTAAGTTGTGTATAGATGCATCCTTAAAAGGTGCTGAGTTATTTGTACAAGCAGTTTTACCTACAGTACTCCCTTTTATGGTTCTATGCAATTTACTTATTGCTTATGGTGGAATCTCTGTATATAGTAAGCTATTTGGCAGATTTTTATGCACTCCCTTTAAATTAAGTAAGAACTGTAGTTTTCCCATTATAGCCAGTATTATTTGTGGTAATCCAATTGGAGCTAAATATTCATCTGAACTATATGAAAAAGGACATGTGCAATTTGATGAATATGTAAGACTAATCTCTATAGCATCAAATACCGGTCCATTGTTTTTAATTGGTTCAGTAGGAAGTGTAATGTTACAAAATAAAACCTATGGTTACATACTTTTGTTAGGAAATTATATTTCTATGATTTTGATAGCATTTATTACTAGAACTAAAAATATTTCTAGCTATAAAAAAAATGATTCCAAAATCAACATAACTGCGAATTTTGGAACCATTTTTAAAAACTCCTTAGAAAATGCCATTATGAGCACCTTAAATATCTCAGGATACATTATAATATTTTCCGTTATTATATCCATAGTAAGTAATTCTTACTTTTTTAATACATCACTAAATAGCATAGCTTCACTATTTGGTATTCCTTATGAAATAATGAAAGGAACCGTTCTAGGCATGATTGAAATAACTAATGGATGTAAAATTATTTCTACTAGTAGCCTGTCCATAAATATGAAGTTATGTATTATTAGTTTTCTAACATCCTTTTGTGGTTTTTCAGTTTTAGCACAAATAAGTTCTTTCTGTAGTCACCATGGAGTCAAATTAAAAAAGTATTTTATGTATAAATTGCTTCAAGGGAGTTTTGCAACCATTATTACTTATGTATTTTTAACTATTTCATACTTCTAAGCTCTTTAATATTTTCCTTAATAGTCCCACCTACATTTTGCAAAGTACCATCAAGACCTTGTGCAAATGTTTCTACAGAGGCTTTTAGTTCATTCATAAGGGCCTCTTTTTTAATTTCAACTTGTTTATCTAAATCACTTAAAATTTCATCAGCATAATCCCTAGCACCCAATCTAATAGATTTCGCTTCTCTTTGCGCTTGAGCTATTATTTCTTGTGATCTAACTTTAGCTTCCTTAACGTAATCATGATTTTCTATGTTCTTACGCATTAATTCTGCTGTTTCTTTTCTAGCTGTTTCAAGTTCTACACTTGCTTCTTGTAGTATTCTTTCTCTCTCATTTACAACCCACTGAG
Source organism: Clostridium sp. 'White wine YQ' (assembly GCF_028728205.1). NCBI lineage: Bacteria > Bacillati > Bacillota > Clostridia > Eubacteriales > Clostridiaceae > Clostridium > Clostridium sp. 'White wine YQ'. The sequence goes on along the minus strand of NZ_JAQYUU010000001.1, from coordinate 1,129,465 downwards.
CCTTTTTAAATTGATCTGGTAAATAATGAACAATTTGTTCGATTACATCAATCACTTCTTTTTTATCAATCACTACTTTTCCTGTTATAGGAACTTTAGCAGAATTCTCTACTAAATCTTGCAAGTATTCCAAGAGTTCAATAATATTAACATCCATTTTTTCCATTTTAACACCTCTTATAAACTTAGTATTTTTGAGTATACATCATCAATTACCTCATCTGGTACTAATCCCTCAATACGCCCACCAAATTTTGCTACCTGTTTTACTGCCGAAGAACTTAAATAAGAATATTGTGCGGAAGTCATCATAAATACAGTTTCGACCTCAGGATCTAGCTTATTGTTCATAAGTGCCATTTGGAATTCATATTCAAAATCCGAAAAAGCTCTTAGGCCTTTTAAAATTACACTCGCCTCTTCTTTTTTCATAAAATCAATAAGTAAGCCCTCAAAACATCTTACTTCAACATTCTTATATTTTTCTGTTACCCTTTGTATAAGTTCAACTCTTTCAGGATAGTCAAATAAACCTTTTTTATCTACATTAACTAAAACTCCTACTATAAGCTTATCAAAGACCTTTGATCCTCTTTCAATAATATCCAAATGACCATTTGTAATAGGATCAAAGCTTCCAGGATATACTCCTATCTTCATATTAGTCCTCCTTGTACTTATATAAGCACACAGTAGTATTACCATATTTTCTTGTATCTACTAGCTTAATATCTTTGTATCCATCACAGATTTCTTCACTTGTATCAATTTTTGTTACAACGATTCCTTCTGGATGTAGCATATTTTTTTCTTTAACAATTTCTAATGCTTTTGGGATCATATCCTTTAAATAAGGTGGATCAATAAAAATAATATCAAACACCTTATTTTTATCGGCTAAAAAATTCAATGCTGCATAGGCATCTTTATTTAAAGCATGACAAAAATCGTCAAATTTTAAATTTTCAATATTTTGTTTCAAAATCGGAAATGTCACAGGACTTTTATCAACTAGAAAAACTTCCTTTGCCCCTCTACTTGCAGCCTCCAAACCAAGAGAACCTGTTCCTGCAAATACATCTACAACAGTTGCATCTATTAAATAATTTTGAATAATACTAAACATCGATTCTTTTACACGGTCTAAAGTAGGTCTTGTTTCATATGTGGCTGGAGAAAGTATTTTACGTCCTTTTGCCTTACCTGCTATGATTCTCATATAAGAACCTCCTCCTATTTACTTCTTTAACATTTTAACACATTGATATATTTTCTACAATTTAATTTAATTAAAACATATATATTTACTGCTATTTTTTAGGGTTTTAAGTATTTCCATACACAAATTCTTATACTCTATATCATTGCATAAAATTGCATTTTTAGCCTCATAATTTGCGTATTTTAATATGTTAATATCTTCTATAATATCTGCAAGGAGTAAATCTGTTTCACCGCTTTGGCTATATCCAAACATCTCACCAGAACCTCTAATTTTAAGATCTTCTTCAGCTATATAGAATCCATCATTACTTGAAACCATTATCTCCATTCTTCTTTTAGTTACTGGATTTTTTGCATTTCCTATGAGTATACATTTAGACTCAAATTCTCCTCTTCCCACTCTACCTCTTAGCTGATGTAGTTGAGCTAATCCAAATCTTTCAGAGTTCTCAATTATCATTATAGTAGCATTTGGTACATTTACCCCAACTTCTATAACTGTAGTAGAAATTAAAAGCTTAACCTCATTATTTTTAAAAGCGTTTATAATACTATCTTTTTCTTTTGAAGGCATTTTTCCATGAAGTATTCTTATTTCAGTATCTTTAAATATTCCATGTGATAATTCATTAAACACTTTTTCTACTGAGTTTAAACTCCCATTTTCATCTTCCTCAATAAGTGGACAAACAATATAAGCTTGACGTCCCTTATCAATTTCTTCCTTTGCAAGACTATATGCAAGATTTCTTTTTTCCAAAGAATAAAAGCTAGTTTTAATTTCTTTTCTTCCCGGAGGAAGCTCATCAATAATTGATACTTCTAAATCAGAATAAAGATATAAAGCTAAGGTTCTTGGAATAGGAGTTGCACTCATTACAACGCAATCCACTTCTTTACCCTTATTAATTAACTTGCTTCTTTGTTCTACGCCAAATCTATGTTGTTCATCAGTTACTATAAAACCTAAGTTTCCAAACTGCACATCTTCTTGTATTAAAGCGTGTGTGCCAACTACAATTAATGGCTCATTGCTTCTGATTTTTTCTTTTATTCTTAACTTTTCTTTATTAGTTGTACTTCCAGTTAATAATTCTATATCCACATTAAAATCACCTAATAACTTTTGAGCTTCTACAAAATGTTGATTAGCTAAAATCTCTGTTGGAGCCATTAATACACTTTGATAGCCATTTTTATAAACATTAAACATAGCTATTAACGCTACAATGGTCTTTCCACTTCCTACATCCCCTTGAACTAATCTATTCATCGGGACCTTTTTCTTCTGATCTAGAAGAATTTCTCTTACAACTTTACTTTGGGCGTTAGTTAAGCTATAGGGTAATTTCTCTTTTAATTTTACTAACTCCTCACTCATTGTAAATTCAATTCCAGTAGAATTATTCTTTAAATGATATTTTAGCATTGATAGCTTAAGTGAAAATGTAAATAATTCTTGGAACTTTAGCCTATCAGTAGCCTTTTTCAAAATATCTTTTTCAGTTGGAAAGTGTATGTTTCTAATACTCTCATCTAATGATGAAAGTTTATATTTCTCAATTATTTCTTTTGGTAAGTTATCATTAATCTTTATAGAAAATAAAATTTGGTTAATTAATTTAACAATAACAGCATTGTTTATATCACCTTTCAAGTGATATTTAGGTATGATTTGAGATTTTAAAGTATCATTAGAAGTTACTAATGGATTTACAACCTCAAGAACATCTTTATTTTTTTTAAATTTACCTAAAAGATTATATTCTTTTCCAATAATAAAACTTCTCTTTATGTAAGGCTGATTAAACCAAATCCCTGTAACTACTTGATCTCCATATTTAAAAATAACAGTAGATAATATTTTTCGATTTTTAGTACGAACATCACTTTTAAATCCAGTTACTTTACATGTAAGAATTTGTTTTTCATCTTTATCCATATCTTCAATACTTTTATTTCCGTTAACAAACTCATAATCTCTAGGAAAGTATAGAAGTAAGTCCATTATTGAAAATATTCCACACTTATTTAGTTTTTCTTTTAGTTTTGGCCCTACTCCTTTTAAAGTAGAAATATCACTATATAGGTTCATTTTTCCTCCTAAAAATAAGCCACAAGATTTTTTAAAAGAAAAAAGCGACATGGTCGCTTTTCCCTTTTAAGTATATGCATAAGGCTTAATAAAGACTTATAGGGTTTTTATAGGCAACTTAATTTTTTCCTAAATAAATAAGGTATTAGTTGAACTTAAAACCCGATAGATAGTCTTTTGATAAAATACCATTACTCTACAGACATAATAAAATAGTAAAGAGGTTGATTTCCATTATATAATTGGATATCTAAATCTTCATATTTTTCTTCTAAAACAGAAACAAACTCCTCTGCTTTTTCTTTAGTAATTTCCTCACCAAAAAATAAAGTAATTAACTCAGAATCTTCGTCAACCATAGAACTAAGAACATCTTCAGTAACTTTAAAGATATCTTCTCCAACTTGATTGATTTTTCCTTCTAAAAGTCCAAGTATATTTCCTTCTCTTATTTCTATACCATCCATTTCAGTATCTCTCACAGCATAAGTAATTGAAGCAGATTTAACCATGCCTAATGCTTCTATCATAGCTGCTTCATTTTCTTCTACTTTAGCTTCAGGATTGAACATTGTAATTGCAGTTATCCCTTGAGGAATAGTTTTTGAGGCAATTACACGAACATCCTTATCTGAAATTTCTGCAGCTTGTGTAGCAGCCATTTGAATATTCTTGTTATTAGGTAAGATAAAAATGTGTTCTGCATTTATCTTGTTAATTGCTTCAACCATATCCTGAGTAGAAGGGTTCATGGTTTGACCACCTTCTATAATATAATCAACGCCTAAGTCTTTAAAAATATCACTGATACCGCTTCCCATAGCAACCGAAATAAATCCATACTCTTTATTTTCAGAAACTGATGCAACTTCCTCTTCGCCATCAGAAGATTCAGTTAATAAGCTTCTATGCTCTTCTCTCATATTATCAATTTTAATTTTAGATAACTCTCCAAATTGAACTGCATGAGAAAGAACTGCACCTGGATCATTTGAATGAATATGAACTTTAATTACATCCTCATAACCAACTACAATCATTGAATCCCCAAGAGAAGATATCTTTTCTTTTAAGCTATTAGCTTTAGATGCATCACCCAATACAATAAATTCAGTACAATATCCAAATTTAATATCTTGACTTACAAGTTCCTGTGCTTTTACATTTGCAGCAGGAGCTTTACTTACTGCACCTATTGTTGGTTTTATATCTTCTGCTAAAGCTTCATGCATTCCTTTTAATATTATAAGTAGTCCCATTCCACCAGAGTCAACAACCTTAGCTTGTTTTAATGCTGGAAGCATATCTGGAGTTTTATTTAGCATTATTTCAGAATCTTTGCATATTTCCTTCATAAGTGAAGTTATATCACTTTGAGAAGATGCTACTGCTGATTCTGCTGCTGCTCTAATAATAGTTAATATTGTACCTTCAGTTGGTTTCATAACTGCCTTATATGCAGCTTTTGAACCTTCTTGAAATGCAAGAGAAAGTTCTTTTGAGGATACTTCTTTCTTACCCTCTAAGCCTTTTGATATACCTCTTAATATTTGAGATAGGATAACACCTGAGTTACCTCTGGCTCCCATAAGAGCACCTTTAGCTAATTTTTTAGAAACCTCTCCAATATTATCTGAATTGATATTTTCAATTTCTTTAGCGGCAGCTTTAAATGTCATTGACATATTTGTACCTGTATCTCCATCTGGAACTGGAAAGACGTTTAGAGAGTTTACATAGTCACTTTGCTCCTCTAATTTATTACTAGCATGTATAACCATGCGATAAAATTCATGTCCGTTAATTTTAGTATACTTCATTGTATATTACCTCCTAGACCCTAACTGCCTGAACGTTAACAGTTATAGAAGAGACCTTTAACCCTGTGTAGTTCTCAACATTATACTTGATCTTTTGTATTATGTTATTTGAAATAGTTGATATATTAGTTCCGTATTCTATCATCACGAAAACCTCTACATCTAATTTCTCTTCCTTAAAAGAAATCTTAACGCCTTTACTTAAGTTCTCAATTCTAATCAATTCCCAAAATCCTTCACTAGCATTTTTAGAAACCATACCTACTACTCCATAACATTCCATTGTAGATAGGCCAACAATTTTAGAAATGACTTCTTCATTGTATGTTATATTTCCATTATTATTTTCAAATCCTAACATAAAATTTTCCTCCTAATCATTATCCATATAGTATATTCTATATTAATTAATTACATTATTCAAGGATTTCATTTCCTTTCTTCTTCTTCTTTCCATTTTATTTGATAATTCACTTGATTTTTATATAAACATTATGCTAAAATATAAAGGTCTTATTTAGAAGCCTATCTTCATGAAGCAGGGAGGTGTTTTCGGATGTCAAGAAAGTGTGAAGTTTGCAATAAGGGTGTTATCGCTGGAGTACAATTCAGCCATTCTCATAGACAATCTAAGAGAACTTGGGCTCCAAACATAAAAAAGATTAAAGCTATAGTTAATGGAACTCCAAAAACTGTACATGTTTGTACTAGATGCCTTAGATCAGGAAAAGTTCAAAGAGCTATTTAGTATAGAAAGCGTCAATTGGCGCTTTTTTTCTTTGCAGAAAAAAGAGATGGTCATACCATCTCTTTTTTGAATTGTAATTTAATTTAAGTAAATTTTAGCCCTACTCTTAAGTAAAATTTTATGTTCTTGCTCTATTCTAATGACGTCTATAAAAAATTTTGACTATCTTAGAAAGAAACTTAGGTAGTTTTATTGTAACGATCTTCATTTTACCTCCAGGCATAAATTGTTCTATATTATTCTATGAGGTTTATAAAAAATTGTTACTAATCTTTTGAAAAAAATATTAAAACCAAACCTTTATTAAATGTTATATTTATATCCCCATCTAAAAATTCATTTGATACAGTGAGACCATCAAAAGGAATTAATTTATGCTTAAATAATTCATATTTAGCTCCATAAATACTAAAGTCTTCCACCACTTCCTCGTATGCGTAGAAAGAAATAAGTTGTCCTCTTTTTCCTTTAAAGGTCATTGGCTTATTAGTTAGCTGAATTACGTTGTTATCATCAATAATTTTACATAGGACATTATTCTCTAAGGCTTTTTTTAGCAAACCTATATTAGAAAACAAATGATCAATTCTGGTACCAGTGCATCCAAGCAATGTGATTTCTTTTGCTTTAAGTTCTAAAGCTTTATTAAAAGCACTGTCTGTATCAGTAAAATCCTTAATTGGATTATGTTTAATAACATTAACCTCTTTTAAGGATAAATCATCTAAAAATTTTTTATCAATGGAATCAAAATCACCTAATACATAATCAGGTACTATGTTATTAGTTAATAATACCTCAGTACCTTTATCTGCGGCTATTATACATTCAGCATCTTTTACTGCTTCTAATAATAATTCTTTAGAAGGAGGGGTACCTCCTGCAACAATAATAACTTTCATTTTATATACTCTCTCTAAGTAAATCTATATTTTCTTTAAGTTTCCCATCTTTAAATATTGCTGAGCCAGCTACAATTACATTTGCCCCTGCATCTACAACACTTTTAATATTGGAACTATCTATTCCACCATCAACTTGAATTAATAGATCCGTATTGGTTTTCTCACTAATTTGTTTTACTTCTTTTATTTTATCTATTGAATAAGTGATGAATTTTTGTCCTCCAAAACCTGGGTTAACAGACATTATAAGTACCATGTCAAGTGATGGAATTAAGTCTTTAATAAGTGATACAGGCGTTCCAGGATTTAAAGATATCCCTGCTTTGATACCCTTGCTCTTTATGTAATTAATTGTTCTATCGATATGTTTATCTGCTTCATAATGAACAGTAATTAAATCAGCTCCAGCTGAAATAAAATCATCAATAAATTTAGAAGGTTCTTCTATCATTAAATGTAAATCAAAAACCTTTTTAGTGTAGTTTCTTATTGCTTTTATAACTGGCATACCGAATGTAATATTAGGAACAAAACTACCATCCATAACGTCTATATGTATAAAATCTGCTCCTGCCTCATCTACTTTTTTTACTTCTTCCCCTAATTTAGCAAAATCTGCTGATAAAATTGAAGGTGCTATTTTTACCATTTGTTTTTCCTCCCTATTTCTTCTAATGTTCTAATATAAAAATCATATCTAAATTCATTTATTTTTCCTTCTTCTAGAGCTTTCTTAACTGCACAATTGGGTTCTTTATGGTGCAAACAGCCTGTAAATTTGCAGTTATCATTGTATTCCTCAAAATCAGGGAAATAGTACATTAGTTTTTCTTTTTCTATAAATGATATATCTAAAGTTGAAAATCCAGGTGTATCAACAACATATCCATTTTCGATAGTTAGTAATTCACTATGTCTTGTGGTGTGTTTTCCTCTACCTATCTTTTCACTTACTTCTCCAGTTTCCATTTTTGTTTCTTTACTAAAGACATTGATTAATGTAGATTTACCTGCTCCTGATGGACCACATAAAACAGTAACATTATCATTCAATCTTTCATTTAATTCAGAGATCCCTTCATTAAACTTTGCTTTAATAAATATAACTTCATAGCCTATATTATTAATTTTAGATTTAATGAACTCTCTTTCTTCATCACTAATTAAATCACTTTTATTTAAGCATACTATAGCCTTAATATTGTTATATTCGCAAAGTAATAAAAATTTATTTAATAACTCATAATTTATATCAGGGTTCTTAACTGCAAAAACCACAAAAGCCTGAGTTACATTTGCAACTGTAGGTCTAATTAATTCTGAAGTTCTATCGTATATCTTTTCAATTACACCTTTATTATTTTCAACTTCAATTTCTACCCAATCTCCAACCATGGGTTTTAAGTCATTATGTCTAAACTTACCTCTTGCTTTACATTCAATGATTCCTTCATTCGTTTTTATATAATAAAAGCCGCCAATACCTTTAATTATTATTCCCTTCATATATCCTCCAATTATTTTATTCACATATCTATAATAAACACTTTTTCTAATAAAATGCAATAAAATAAAAAAGGATTTGTAAAAAACCTTAACTTCATTATAATTTGAAGTATTTATAGGCTTTTTACAATCCTTTAATTTTTAAATGTTTAATTTAATAAATAAGAATCTATTACTAAATACTTAGCATCATCTATTTATCCTTGACCGTTTTGATTTGCAGGAGCTCTTCCTACTGTAATTGTAACTTGTGTACCCTCTTTAACACTAATACCTTCCGCATGAGTACTAGCTATTACTTTTCCTATTTCACTTTGGTTATCTGTATCTTGATAATTAACCTTAACTTGAAGCTTTGCTGCTGTTAACGCGTTTCTAGCATCTGCTTCAGATAATCCGATTAATGAAGGAACATTAGTATTCTTAATTTCTGGTCCTTTACTTACAACCAAATCAATCTTATTATTTTGTGACATTTCTGTTCCTGCTTCGGGAGTTTGTGAAATTACCTGGTCTTTTGGTATTGAATCAGAATATTCATAAGTTACATTACCTAATTGAATATTTTCATTAGATAAAAACTTCTTCGCATCTTCAATATTTAATGTTGTTAATCCTGGAGCTTTAAGTTTAGTTACTCCACCACTAATTATAACTCTAATATGATCGTTCTTCTTAACTGCTGAACCTTCATTTGGAGTAACACTTAACACTGTACCTTCTGGTTTATCACTCTTTTCTTCTCCACCTATATCCATAACTAAGCCTAAAGCCTCTAATTTTTTCTGAACATCTTCCTTAGGCGAATTAACTAAGCCTGTTGGAACAGTTATACTCTCATTTGAGTTTGTATTTCTAGTTATAAAATATGTTCCTACTCCAGCTGCAACTAGTATTAAAGCAAAAACTAAGCCTAATATTATACGAATCTTAGTCTTTTTACTTTTATTTTCATCTTCATCTTCATCATCCCACTCATCTTCTTCATCATCTTCCCAATCATTATTAGCAATTTTTGAAGCAGTTGGCTTTGGTGTTGTTGGTACATTTACCGGTGCCATAACTCTAGTAAACTCATCTTGATTCACTGGTACGCTTCCAATAACAACATTAGGATCATTTTTTATTTTTTCAAGATCCCCAATTAATTCTTTAGCAGATTGGTATCTTTTTATTTGAGCCTTCTCCATTGCTTTTAAAATCAATTTATTTAATGAATCTGGAATTGTAGAATTTATATTTTTTGGCGGAACGACATCCTCTTGTATATGTTTAAGAGCAACTGAAACTGGTGAATCAGCATCAAATGGAAGTCTTCCAGTTACCATTTCATAAATTACTACTCCTAATGAATAAAGATCAGTTCTAGAATCTATATAGTTTCCTTTAGCTTGTTCTGGTGAAAAATAATGTGCAGAACCTATTATATTGGAAGTATTTATTATTGTTGATGAATTTGTTGATTTAGCTATTCCAAAATCAGTTACCTTAATAGTACCGTCTTCGGTAACTAAAATATTTTGTGGCTTTATATCTCTATGAATTATATTGTTTTTATGTGCGCAATCAAGAGCTCTTGCAACTTGAATAGCTATATTAATAGATAAATCGTAAGACAATCTGCCTTTATCTCTAATAAATTCCTTAAGTGTACTTCCTTTTACATATTCCATTACAATGTAATGAGCTTGATCTTGAGTTCCTACATCAAGAACATTAACTATATTTGGATCGCTTAAATTAGCGATAGCAGTAGCTTCTTTTTTAAATTTTTCTACAATGTCTGCATTGTTAATAAAATCTTTTTTTAGTATCTTCACCGCAACAAATCTGTTTAATTTTTTATCTATTGCTTTATAAACAAAAGACATTCCACCTTCACCTATTTGCTCAAGCAGTTCGTATCTTTCCCCCAACAATATAGTTTCCATACTAATTCTCTCCTCCAAACACTAATACTGTAATATTATCTCTTCCTTCTCTTTCATTAGCCAAAATAACTAATTGTTTAGCAGCTTCTTCATTATTATAAGAAATCAATACATTTGTAATCTCCTCTTTACTTACCTCATTTAGTAAGCCATCTGAGCAAATAAGAAATTTAATGCCCTTTCTATCCGGAAGTTTAAAAATATCAACCTCTAACACCTCATAAGCACCTACTGCTCTAGTTATTACGTTTTTTCTTGGGTGATTCATGGCTTCTTCCTCTGTGATTGAACCACTATCAAGTAATTCTTGAACTAAAGAGTGATCTTTAGTAATCTTAACTAGTTTTTCATCTTCAAGAATAAAACACGCACTATCACCCACGTTAGCTATATAAGTATATCCCCCTAATACTAAACATGCTGTCACAGTTGTACCCATACCATTTAATTCTACGCTATTACTTGAATACTCTAAAACTTTTTTATTAGCCTTTAGAATTGCATCTTTAAGTAAAATTCCATCACTATAATTATTCCAGTTCTCTTTTATATATTCTTTAATAACATCTACAGCTATTTTACTAGCTACTTCTCCTGCGTTATGTCCCCCCATTCCATCAGCTACAATATAGAGCTCATAGTTTGGTGAAATTAAATAATCTGCACAATCTTCATTGATCATGCGTTTTTTACCCACATCACTTATTACTCCAATCATGAGTATTCCCCCTAATTTGAATTACGAGTTTCTAAATAGCTTCTTCTTAATTGCCCACAGGCTGCATTAATATCAGAACCCATTTCTCTTCGAACAGTTGCTTCAATTCCATGAGATTTAAGAATTGCTTCAAAAGCTTTTATATCTTCTTTTGATGATTTTCTATATTCTTTCTCTTTTATCTCATTAACTGGAATTAAGTTAACATGACAAAGTACTCCTCTTAATAAGCTTGCTAAAGCTTTTGCGTCTTCCTTTGAATCATTTACTCCCTTTACTAATGAATACTCAAAGGTGATTCGTCTATTAGTTTTGTCAATATAGTAAGCACAAGCGTCCATAATTTCCTTTATGGAATATTTATTTGCAATAGGCATTATTTCTCTTCTTTTCTCATCAGAGAAAGCATGAAGAGAAATAGCTAATGTTATACTTAAATCTTTATCAGCTAATTCATAGATTTTAGGTACAATTCCACAGGTTGAAAGTGTAATATGTCTTTGACCTATATTTAATCCATATTCAGCATTAACAAGTTCTAAGAACTTCATAACATTATCAAAGTTATCTAACGGCTCCCCACTACCCATTAACACAACATTTGAAATTCTCTCTTCAAGTATTTTTTGAGCAAGTAAAATTTGCCCTATCATCTCACCGGAAGTTATATTTCTTATAACTCCACCTAGAGTTGAAGCACAAAACTTACATCCCATTCTACATCCTACTTGTGTGGATATACAAATGGTGTTTCCGTGGATATACTTCATAATAACACATTCAATTAAATTACCATCTTCCAAGGAAACTAGTAGTTTTTTTGTACCATCATTTGAAGTATATTCTTCAACCACATTAGGAATTCCAATATTAAAATTCTCCTTAAGTTTTCCTTTTAAGGCTTGAGGAATGTTTTTCATATCATTATAATCGAATATCCCTTTGTAAATCCAATCAAAAACCTGTTTAGCTCTAAAGCCACTTTCTCCAAGAGAAATTAATTCACTTTTAAATTCATCTAAAGTTAAACCTAATAGATTTTTCATCTTTACACCTGCCTTTTTCTTAGTTTTCCAATGAAAAATCCGTCCATGTATTCATTTGGTAAAATCGTTAAAGTTCCTTCTTCATTATATATAAAATTTGGAAGAGTACCAATATATATTTTTTCGATTTGACAATCTTCATTATTATTTAATAAATATCTAACATTTTCTTCATTTTCTGCCTTGTTTAATGTACATGTAGAATATACCATTATCCCGCCTGGTTTTAGGTACTTCCAAGCATTATCTAATATTTTTTTCTGAATGCTTTGAATTTCTTTAAGAGATTTTAAATCTTTCTGCCATTTAATCTCTGGTTTTTTTCTTATTATTCCTAGACCTGAACAAGGAACATCAAGTAAAACTCTATCAAAAGTATTTTCTAAGGATGAGTTATATTCTGTTGCATCTTGTTCTTCTGTTTTTATTATTTCTATTCCAAGTCGTTTAGCATTATCTTTTATAAGCGAAAGTTTATTTGAGTGAATATCAAAAGAATAAACTTCACCTATGTTGTTCATAAGTTCAGCAATATGTGTTGATTTTCCACCTGGAGCAGAACATAAATCAGCAACTTTCATGTTTTCTTCTAGATCTAATAAAGAAGACACCAGCATAGCACTTTCATCTTGAACAAATATCTTTCCTTCTCTAAAGGCTTTATTTCCTTCAATAGAGCTTCCCCTATTAATAACTATAGCATCTGGTGAAGCATAACCTTCTGAAACATCATAACCCTCTGTTTCTAATTCTTCAAAAAGCTCTTCATAATTTGTCTTGAGGGAATTTACCCTAACAGTTATCTTTGGTGTCATATTTAGCCCTTTTAGAATATCCATGGCTATATCTTCACCATATTGCTTCATAAAAAACTCAACCAACCATTTAGGAAAAGAATAATTAAAAGCCATTTTAGATTTATTATCTTTAAAGCTTGGTTCTTTATCTTTATTTCTTAGAAAGTTTCTTAGCACACCATTTACAAATTTCGAGGAACTCATGGAATGCTTTTTTGCGATATTAACAGCTTCATTTACAGCTGCATATGGCGGAATTTTATCTAAATATTTTATTTGGTAAATTGCGCTTCTTAGTACATTAATTATCTCTTTATCAATTTTATTTATATCCTTAACATATAAGGATATAATATCATCTATTGATTGTTTATATTTAATAGTACCGTAAACAATTTCTGTGACTAAACCTTTGTCTTTCACGTCTAAATCCGCTGTTTTAAAAGCATTATTTAAAGCTATATTAGAGTAAGCGCCGTCATGTAATACTGAGTCCAGTACCTTAGTTGCAAGTTTTCTACTATTCATTTTTACCTCAATCATCGTTTCTACTTACAATTGCAAGTAATCTAATAAGTTGTAGTATCGCGTTTGCTGCAGCAGCTACATAGGTCATAGCAGCAGCCTTAAGAACTTTCTTTGCTCCATTAATTTCATCACCTATAAGGAGATTTCTACCTTCAAGCTTAACTATTGCTCTTCTTGATGCATCAAATTCAACTGGTAAAGTTATAAGTTGAAATATTACAACTGCAAGGAAGAAAACTATTCCTAGATACATAAGATTAGTAGCAGCAAAGAATATACCTATTAATATTAATATCCACGAAAAATAATTTCCAAAATTTGCTACTGGAACTATTGCATTTCTAATTAATAGTGGTGCGTACTTCTCATTATGTTGAATCGCATGACCAACTTCATGAGCTGCAACTCCAATTGCTGCTACAGAAGTACTGCTATAAACATCCTCGGATAGTGCTAAGACTTTTGTTCTTGGATTATAGTGATCAGTTAATGAACCCCTAACTTGTTCAATTGAAACATCAAATAAGCCGGCAGAATCTAGTATGCTTCTAGCTACTTCTGCTCCGGTTAGTCCATTAAAGCTACGAACTCTACTATATTTATTAAAAGTTGAAGATACTTGACTTTGTGCCCACATTGCTAAAATAATCCCTGGTATTAAAATTATCATGGTTGGATCAAAATAAAACATTTAAATCACCTCTATATTCCTAAAATTATATTTTTATTTATTTCATTACCATTAAGATATTGTTCTATTGTAAGAGGTTTACCATTTGGAAATTGTACTTTCTTTATAAGTAAAGTTCCTTTTCCGCAACTTACCTTAAGGCCAACTTTACTTACATCAATGATTTCACCAGCTTTTAAATTTACTTTTTCATTATCTAAAGCTTCACTTTCAAAAATCTTCATATTTTGATTATCTAAAGTGGTAAAAGCTATTGGCCAAGGATTTAATCCTCTTATCATGTTATGAATATCAAGTGCACTTTTATTCCAATCTATTTTAGCTAATTCTTTATTTAACATTGAAGCATAGCAAGTGTCTTCTTCATTTTGTTTCTCAGGAACAATACTTCCATTTGCAAATCCACTTATTGTATCAATAAGTAGTTTAGCTCCTCTTTCCATTAGGATATCATGTAATTCACCAGCTGTCATATTCTCTGTAATTTCAACCTCATCTTTAAGGAGCATATCTCCAGTATCTAGTCCAACATCCATTAACATTGTTGTATTTCCAGAATACTTTTCTCCCTTTATTACTGCCCAATTTAAAGGAGCTGCGCCTCTAAATTTTGGTAATAGAGAGGCATGTAGATTAATACATGCATATTTAGGTATATCTAATATTTCCTTTGTTAATAGTTGACCATAAGCTACTACTATAATAAAATCAGGTTTTAAATTCTTTAAATATTCAATAGCCTCTAAGTCATTTTTTAGCTTTTCTGGCTGAAATATTTTAACATCATGTTTAATTGCTTCTTCCTTTACAGCAGACATAGCTAATTTTTTCCCTCTTCCCTTTGGTCTATCAGGTTGAGTAAAAACAGCTTTTACATCATGATTTTCTATAATAGCCTTAAGAGAAGGAACAGCAAAGTCTGGGGTTCCCATAAAAACAATATTCATTCTATTCCCTCCTAATTATTTTTTAATTTTATCTACAAATAGAACACCATTTAGATGATCATTTTCATGCAAGATTGCTCTAGCTAATAGTTCTTCTGCTTCAAGTGTAAATTCTTCTCCCTTTTCATTTAATGCCTTCACCTTTACTTTAAAAGGTCTTTCCACCATTTCTTGTCTATTAGGGAATGAAAGACATCCTTCCACATCAATTTGAGAACCTTCTGTCTCAAGTATTTCTGGATTTATAAAAACTAGTGGATTGTCACCAGTATCTACTACAAATATTCTTCTCAAAATACCAACTTGAGGTGCTGCAAGACCTACCCCATAGCTATCATACATAGTTTCAAACATATCTTTTATTAAAGTCAAAATTCTTTCATTAATTTCATCTACAGGTCTGCTTTTTTTTCTTAAAAGTTCATCTCCTGCAAATCTGATGTTTCTCTTTGCCATCTTTTCCTCCTAAATTAAACTATTTGGATTAATATCAATAGATATCTTTATATCATTATATACATTTGAGCCTAATTGATAAACCCTATCTTTTATATTTCTACATAGATTTAAGTCCAAATTTCCCTTAAAAACTAGCTGCCATCTGTAGTTTTCTTTAATTTTTCCTATTATACATGGACTTGGTCCCAAAATGTCTACATCATCTTTATTAATTAATGAGCTCACTTCCTTATTAACTGTCCTCATAAAATCTTTTAGCAATGCTTCATTCTTTGATGTACATTGCACTAAAAGTATATCTCCAAAAGGAGGATATTTTAAAAGCTTTCTTGCACTTATCTCTTCATTATATAAATTATCATAATTTTCATTTAATGCATTTGTTAATGAATAATGCTCTGGAGTATAGCTTTGAATAATTACTTCTCCTAGTTTATCTCCTCTTCCAGCTCTACCAGCTACTTGCGTTATTAATTGATAAGTTCTTTCTCCAGATCTATAGTCTGGTAGATTAAGAGTTGTATCTGCAGCTACTACTCCTACTAAGGTGACGTTTGGAAAATCAAGTCCCTTAGAAATCATTTGAGTACCTACTAAAATATCAGCTTCTCCATTTTTAAAACTATTATATATTTTTTCATGAGAATCTTTGTTTCTTGTGGTATCAACATCCATTCTTAGTACTCTTGCATTGGGGAATAATTTTTTGATTTCCCCTTCTACCTTTTCAGTACCTGCACCAAAATGCTTAATATATTTGCTACCACACTTAGGACATAATTTTTCTATTTTTTTAGCTGTACCACAATAGTGGCAGATTAAATATCCATTGTTATGATATGTCATAGAAATATCGCAATGCGGACACTTGTATACATAACCACAACTTCTGCAGGATACAAAAGTTGAAAAACCTCTTCTATTTAAAAATATTATACTTTGCTCTTTTTTATCTAAATTATGAGAAAGTTTTTCAAATAATTCTCTAGAAAACATGTTCCTATTATTATTTTTAAGTTCTTGTCTCATATCAATTATTTTCATTTTAGGCATTGGTTTGTTATTTACTCTGTTATTTAGTTGAATTAATTTGTATTTACCATTTAATGCATTATAATAACTTTCCACTGAGGGAGTTGCCGAAGCATATACTACTTTACAGTTATTTATTTGACTTATAAAATCTGCAACTTCCTTAGTTTGATATTTAGGATTTTGCTCTGATTTATAAGTACCTTCATGTTCTTCATCTATAACAATTAAGCCAAGGTTTTTAAAGGGCAGAAAAATTGCACTTCTTGCACCAACAACGAGCTTAACCTTACCTTCTTTTACTCTAAACCATTCATCATATCTTTCACCTAAGGATAACTTAGAATGAAAAACAGCTACATCTTTTCCAAATCTTCCTTTAAACCTTTCAATCATCTGAGGTGTTAATGAAATCTCTGGAACTAATATTAAGCTAGTTTTATCTTTACTGAGCATTTCTTTGACTAACTTCATGTAAATTTCAGTTTTGCCACTGCCAGTAACACCTTTTATAAGAAATAATCTCTCATCAGAATTGATTATCTCATCATATGCTTTTTTTTGTTCTTCATTTAGTTCAAAAGATTTGTAGAAGTTATAATCCTTGTCATTATATCTTTCAATTTTTTCTTTTGTTACTGAAAGATATCCTTCCTTTAATAACTTACCAATCATATATGAAGATAGTTTGAATTTTGTAATTAATTCACTTCTTGTATAAAGACCTTCATTGGTAGTAATGAAGTTTATTATTGATATATAAGATTCTTTTTCTTTTAATTTGCCGTCTATTTCTTTTCCTAATATAACTACTTCCTTACTTTTTTCCTTAACTCCTCTCATAACTCCAGTAGGTATAATTAAACGAATTGCTTCAATTTTTCTGCATAGATAATTATTAACTAAATAATTAAATAATAATATACCTTTTTCATCTATAAGAGGGGTATCATCTAGAGCTTTTATAATACTTTTGAGATTTTTATATTCAGTATCAGGCTCGCAAGATATACTTAATACGAATGCTTCATAAGATCTATTTCCCATTCCAAAAGGTACTAAGACTCTTGAACCTACAACAATATCCTGAATAGTTTCTTCTGGTATCTTATAAGTAAAAAGCTTATCAATACTAACTGCATCACTATTTATAACAACTTTTGCATACAAATAAATCACCCTTTATAAAAAGACTCCCTACGAATACATAGAGAGTCTATTGTACTTAATTTTCACTAATCTTAATTATTTCATCTAAAAGTTTTTTACTAATTTCGCGCTTACTCATTTTATCTAAAACGGTACTTTCATTACTTTTAGTGATAAATATGACTCTGTTATCATCAGATGCAAAGCCAGTTTCATTAGAAGTTATATCATTTGCTACAATTAAATCAAGATTTTTATTTACAAGTTTTCTTCTTGCATTTTCAATTAAATCATGGCTCTCAGCAGCAAAACCAACTAATATTTGACTTTCCGATTTTTTTTCACCTAAGATTTTTAATATATCATTATCTCTTGTGAATTCTAGATTTAGATTACCTTCACCCTTTTTAATTTTCTTTTCAGAGTATTCAGCAATCTTATAATCAGCTACAGCAGCTGCCTTAATTACTATATCACTTGTAACAAAATTATCTAAAACAGCATCCTTCATTTCTTCATTAGTATTAACTTTTATGAATTTTATTCCGTAAGGCGGTTTTATATTTGTTGGACCTGAAACCAAAACTACTTCAGCTCCACGATCTCTAGCTTCCTCAGCAATTGCATAACCCATTTTACCAGAACTTCTATTAGTAATAAATCTAACAGGATCAATAGGTGAAATGGTAGGTCCTGCAGTAATTAGTATTTTCTTACCATTTAAATCTTCATTTTTATTTAGAAGGCTTAAAGTAACTTCAAGTATATCATCTACAGCTGCAAGCTTTCCTGCTCCTACATCACCACAAGCTAGTCTTCCACTATCTGGATTAATAAAGCCATATCCATACTCTTTTAATTTTGAGATATTTCCTTGAACTATAGGATTCTCATACATATTTGTATTCATAGCAGGTGCAAAATACACGGGAGCTTTAGTTGCCATAATAGTAGTAGATAACATATCATCTGATATACCATTAGCTACTTTCCCAATTATATTTGCAGTTGCCGGAACAATAAGTACTAAGTCTGGCCACTTAGCTAAAGAAATATGTTGAATTTCCCAAGCTTTTGGTTCTTGAAACATATCTGTTGTAACCATATTTTGACTTAATGATTGAAAGCTAAGAGGAGTTACAAATTTCTCTGCAGACTCAGTCATAATAACCTTAACTTCAATATCATGTTTTCTTAATTTGGAAATAAGATCTAGTGCTTTATATACAGCTATACCACCAGTTACCCCAATTAGTACTTTATATTTATTCATTTTATTTATAACCTTCTTTTACTTGCTCAAAAGTTATTTCTTGATCATTAACTTCATTTATTGCAATTGTTAATGGTTTCTTAGAATCTACATCTACACGTGGCTCTTGTCCGTCTATTAATTGTCTAGCTCTTTTTGAAGTAACAATTACCAAAGAATATCTGTTATCAACCTTATCTAATAGGTCTACAATTGATGGATTAATCATAGAGTTGTTCATGAATTAAGCCCTCCTTCGAATCTAATATATTTTCTTTAATTCTATCTACTCTACATCTTTCAGCTGTAAGAATGCTTTCTATCTTCTTAACAGCTTCATGAACTTCGTCATTTACTACAGCATAATTATATGTTGAAACATAATTAATTTCTTGATACGCTGACTTAAATCTAGTCATTAGGGATTCTTCTGTTTCGCTACCCCTTTTT
Organism: Clostridium sp. 'White wine YQ'; assembly: GCF_028728205.1. NCBI lineage: Bacteria > Bacillati > Bacillota > Clostridia > Eubacteriales > Clostridiaceae > Clostridium > Clostridium sp. 'White wine YQ'. The sequence continues at coordinate 1,110,167 of NZ_JAQYUU010000001.1, read as the reverse complement.
ATGATTCTTTTCTTTAGTTCTTCCATTGATGGAGGAAGAATAAATACGAAAATACCCTCTTGAGAATTTTCTTTTACTTTAAGTGCCCCTTGAATATCAATTTCTAAAATGACATCTTTACCACTTAGAAGCATTTCTTCTACCTTTGATTTAGGCGTTCCATAGTAGTTACCATATACTTCAGCATGCTCTAGGAAATCACCTGCTTCGATTTTTTCAATAAAACTATCTTTGTCTAAAAAATAGTAGTTAACTCCATCAACTTCTCCTGCTCTAGGATTTCTAGTTGTTGCTGATACAGAAATAAACAAGTTATCATTTTTCTCTAATAGCTCTTTACAAATTGTACCTTTCCCAGCCCCTGATGGTCCTGAAATCACTATAAGCAAACCTCTGTTATGATTCACCATTATTCATCAACCTCGTCAATTATTTCATCTTTGGCTGATAATCTATGTGCAACAGTTTCAGGCTGAACAGCTGAAAGAATTACATGATCTGAATCAGTTATAATAACTGCTCTTGTTCTTCTTCCATATGTAGCATCGATAAGCATACCTCTGTCCCTAGCTTCTTGAATTATTCTTTTGATTGGTGCAGATTCTGGACTTACTATTGCTACTAATCTATTAGCTGAAACAATATTACCAAAACCTATGTTAATTAGTTTTATTCCCATCTCTCTCCTCCTGATTACTCGATGTTTTGAATTTGTTCTCTTATTTTTTCAATAGTATTTTTTATATTAATAACAATGTTAGTAATATCTATATCATATGATTTTGAGGCAATTGTATTTGCTTCTCTGTTTAACTCTTGAATTATAAAATCCATCTTTCTTCCAATAGGTTCATTAAGTGAAAATGTCTTAGAAATTTGATTTAAATGTGAATATAATCTTGTAATTTCCTCATCCACTGCTGATTTATCAGCGAAGATTGCAATCTCAGTAGCAATTCTATTTGGATCAATATCAATATTAGAAGTTAATTCTTTAATTCTTTCTTCTAATTTTATCCTATAGTTTTCTACAAGCTTGTGTGATGCTGCTTCTATTACTTTAACATTTTCTTTAATGTCATCACATTTAACTAAAATATCTTCCTTTAATTTTAAGCCCTCAACTTCTCTCATATCTACCATCATGTCAACGGCCTCATTAATTAAAGGTTCTAACTCTTCCCAAAGCTGCTGTAAATTTTGTTCCTTTTCTTCAATTGTGATAACTTCAGGAAATCTAGCTATTAAGGAAAGGGATATATCATTTTTAACTGGATATCTTTTTTCAATTTCTAATAACGAATTATAATAGCTATCAGCAAGTGTTTCATTAAATCTTGTAACCTGATCGCCCTTATGATAATCTTTCAAGTTAATAAAAATATCTATTTTGCCTCTATTAATCTTTTTAGATATGCATCTTCTAATTTTATCCTCAAAGCTTATCATAGATTTTGGCATTCTTATGTTTAAGTCAAGATATCTGTGATTTACACTTTTCATTTCTACTGTAAAAATTCTTTCACTACCTTCTTTACTAGTGGCTCTACCGAATCCAGTCATACTTTTTGCCATATTATACTCCCCCTTAAATTAATTATGTCATACAAGAAATATAATATATTTAATTTTGTAGGTCAATGGTTTGTTAACAAAATGTTTACAAATTATTTTTCAAAATATCCTCGGATGGTTTCTATTCTTTTTGTAATACTTAAACACATCATAAGTAGGATTCGAGCTTTTTGTCCTGGTAAAGTATCCCCAAATATTACACCCATCTCATGTAGCTGTTGTCCTCCACCTAAGTAACCATAAGATTCATGAACTCTTCCTTCAAAGCATCTTGAGACTACAACTACTGGAATATTATTTTTTATAGCTAATTCAATACCAGAAACCATAGCTGGAGGAACATTTCCTCTACCTAGTGCTTCAATTACTATTCCTTTTTCCCCAGATTCTATTAGGAATTTTAATAGTTTTGAATCCATTCCTGCTGCACATTTTATTAATGCTACTCTATCCTCAATTTCATCTACTTCAAAGGTCCTGCCTTTTATTTTATCCCTATAAAACATAACTTTATTATCATCGACTATGCCTATTGGCCCAAAATTCGGAGTTCTAAATGCATTTAAACTCATAGAATTTGCTTTAGTAACTTCAGCTGCAGTGTGCAATTCACCATTTAAACATACTAAAACTCCTCGTCCTCTTGCTTCTTCAGATATTGCCGTACATATTGACGCTGCTAGATTAGAAGGACCATCATAACCAAGTTCAGAGCTACTTCTCATTGAACCTGTTATTACAACTGGTTTATTTGAAGCAATTGCTAAGTCTAAAAGATATGCAGTTTCCTCTAAGGTATCAGTACCGTGAGTTACGACTACACCATCAACATCCTCTTTTTTAAGTAAGTCTTCAATAAATTTTGCAAGCTGAAGCATCATATTTGGAGTCATATGTGGTGAAGGTAAGGAGGAAAAGGTATAAGTTTCTAATGTTGCAAACTCCTCAATTCCAGTAACCATAGACATAATTTCTTCACCTGTTAAGGATGGAACTGCTGCTTTAATTCTTTCATCTACTTTCATTGAAATGGTTCCACCATTAAAAACAACTGCTACTTTTTTCATTATATATATCCTCCTAAAACAAATAAAAATAAATTTTAATTAATTCTATCATAAAAGCCTCATTAAAATGTATTAAAAATAATTTTTCTTTTAAAAAATTTTACTTTAACTTATAATTAACTAAGGATAATTATTTGTTTGGAGGGTAAAAATGATAACTATAATTAGTTTAATTTTGCTGATAGCTGGAATTGCTCAAATTTCTAACGCTATCATAAATAAAAAAAAGATGCCACTTCCTAAGAAGGGCAATTACAAAGTTATGAAAAAGACAGAATATAATACCATTCTCTTTTATCAAAGAGTGTGCTATGGTTTATGTACTCTAATTGCAGGTAGTTCTATTTTTTTCACTAAAGACGTAAGGTTTTTATTACTTCTTATTATCTCACCTGTAGCAGCATTTATTTTCAACCTAGTTGCAATAAATAAGAAATACGTTGTTTTTAAATAATTAGTTTACTTAATATAAAAAGGTTTGTAGAAATGAATTTATCCTTTCTACAAACCTTTTTTATATATTAAAATCACTTACCCATTTAATGGAGTTTAAATAAGACTTTGTAAGTTCCTTTTCTCTAATATTAAATTCCTTTACTAGTGAATCAACTTTCTCCCAAGCACCACTTTCATAGGCTATAACTAATGACAATATATCGTTTTGCAATGACTTCTGTCCAAGCAAAATGCCTTTAATATCTTCACTTATTGCGATTTTGTCCAATATATACTTCATTGGTTTATCGAAGATAGCATCAAGTAAGGAGAACATTCCTATAAGATATGAATCATAAGATAATTCTTCTCTATTAATTAATTGAGCAATACTTTCACTGAATTTAGCTCTAATAAGCGCTGTATTATATAATTCACTAGGCTTATTTTCATTTATTCCTCTTAATAAAGCAAAATGAAGCCATTTTTTTATTTCTTTCTCTCCTAAAAGATTTAAGGCACTTCTTATTGTATTAATTTCTGAAACAAGGCCAAAGGCTGCAGAATTTATGTACTTTAAAAGTTTAAAAGATAGTGCAACGTCTGATAATATAATCTTTTCAACTGAATTTATATTAAAAGAATTGCTGTTAAGCTCATTCATAATATTTATTGTTGCATAGTCAGATTCCGTAATATCCTTCCCTACTAATATTTGTGGCTTACTAAAAAAGTACCCTTGAAAAAAATCATATCCAAGGTTAAGAGCTTCTTTAAATTCTTCATGCGTCTCTACTTTCTCCGCTAAAAATTTTACTCTAGGATTAGATACCTTTTTCATAATTTCTTTTCTCTCTATTGGTCCAGAAGCTCTAAAGTCAACTTTTATAATATCTACATAATTAATTAATTCTTTATATTTTTCATCATATATAAAGTCATCTAAAGCAATAACATAACCCAATTCCTTAAGATGCTTACATATCTCAATTACTTCTTTTGTTGGTTCAATACTCTCCAAAATTTCTACTGCAACTTTATCTGGCGAAATAATTGAAAAAATATTCGTATGTATCATTTGCTCTGTAAAATTAATAAAAGCTTTCTTTCCTTCTGTTACTTCATTAGAACCTAGAGTATAAAAAGTATTTAAAATTACTTCTAAGGTGGCTCTTTCACCATCTTCCTCACTGTATTCATTTTCCAAACTATTTCTAAATAAAAGTTCATATGCAACTACCTTGTTTTTATTGTCAAAAATGGGTTGCCTTCCAACATAAACTTCCATATTCCCCTCCATTTTAAATAACAAATATTAAAGCTGTAATGTATTTTACTTATAATTTTATCTCTTTATAATTATAAAGGATATGGTGTTAAAGATCTTTTAAATGCAATATATTCAGGCTCTAATTTTTTAATTAACCCTTTAACCGGCTTATTATTTTCCTCAAGCCATTTTAAATATTGGTTTTTTGGTGTATCAATAGAATTAGCTAAATCAAATGAAATATAATGTTCTATGCCTAAAATTCTAAATTTAATTTCATGTGGTAAATTCAAGCTGTTATTTAAATATATAATTAATGAATCGATTTCATATAGGTCTTCAGGTTTGTACTCCTGTAGTTTAAATAAATTATCCGTGTATCTTAACTTATAAAACTCAGATATTTTTCTAATTAAGCCGTTATAAATTGACAAATCTAATCTATTTTTCTTAGCTCTTTCCACTAGTTCCTCCAAACTAAATGATTTTCCTCTAGGATCAAATTTTTCATCATTTATCCAAATATAAGCCTTAAGATATTTATCGATTGACTCTTTTACAAGTATAAGCCCATTATTTAAAATTCCATTAATTATTAAGCATCTTGCTGAAATATAGTCCTCTGTAGCCTTGGGAATAGTACTTAAAAGATATTTATTTTTATCACTATAGTTCTTTAACTCGTAAAAATTCATATTTTTCACCTCTATTATAACAAGCTTATTAATTGTTAGTTTTCCAACTACTCAAAACTTTATTATAAATGCTTGATGGATGTAAGAGGTATTTATAAATAAATTATATGGTATTTTTTACTATTTATATTTACATTTATACCCAATATTGTTATGATTATATACATGATAATCACATGTTAAATATAAAATAAAGGGGATATTTATTATGAGTGAAAAAACACACGCTCAAGAGTTCATTAGTCATTTAGAAAACTTAGATGAGGCATTAAAAAGCGGAACAGTAGCAACTATTATTGAGATTAAAGGAGAACGTTATCCAAAGCTTTCATCTACAACATTTGCACGTTGTATTTGTGAATTTACACAAGACGAAATAATATTAAAACACCGTGAGTTAAGTTCTTTTATGATTGAAAAAGGTATTAAAACTATTAAAACCATAAATTATAAAGACATATCATCTATTGAGCTTGGTATACTTAGAAAATTAGATGCTGTTTTTGGTGGTTTTCCAGCAACTTTCCTTAAGTTATTTATAGAGATAAGGCATAAAGATAATACAACATATTCATTTGAATGCTCTGACTTTGAGCAACTTCCTATAATATTTAACTTCCTTAAATCAAATAATGTTACTATTATCGATCCATTAGGCTTGAATAATCTTTATAATGAAAAGCCTGTTGATGAAGTTACAAAATATCTTCATGAAAATTATGAAGATATAGTTAAAAATATTGATTCAGATAGATATAATGAAAATTTATCTTTTGTAAAAAGATATTAAGATAGAAACACATAACCAAAAGCCTCACCTATTCAATGATGAGGCTTTCATTATTAACAAACTTTATTTCTTCCTGAACGTTTTGCGTTATATAGTGCATCATCTGCAACTTTTAAAATAGTGTTAATTTCTTGTATAGGGTATGGATAAGTACCTACTCCTATAGAAACAGTTATATTTATTTCTTTATTACCTTCTATTATGAAAGCATATTCTTCTACAGCTTTTCTCATTCTTTCAGCTATATTAAATGCATGTTCATAATCACAATCTAGTAAAATAGTAGTAAACTCTTCTCCTCCGTTACGAGAAACTACATCGAAGCTTCTACAAGACTTAACCAATAAATTTGAAAGTTGTTTTAAAATTAAATCTCCTGATGAATGTCCATATGTATCATTAATATTCTTAAAATAATCTATGTCTATCATTAGAATAGATATGTTTTCATTTTTTTCAACTGCACTGTGTATATGTTTATTTAGTAACTTATCAAATTCTCTAACATTATTAAGACCAGTAAGGTAATCCTTGGTTGATTCAAATCTAAGCTTTCTATAAAGTTCATTAGTTTTAGAAATATACTTTAATGTGTAATAAACTATAATCGATACTATAATCGTTGATATTGTAAAACTAAAATTAATTAATGAAATAATCTTTGAATCATTTATTAATACAGAATATAGAACAATTCCATATATGATATTTATAACTGACATAATTATAAATTTCTTTATAAAACTAAATCTACTTTTGGATATGTAGGAAAAAATAAGTGCTACCATAATAAGTGAGGTTGATGCAATAACTGATATGTAACTTAATCCAAAGTAGCCTACCCTAAAAAGTGCAATTATAAAAGTTGCTATTATGCTTGAAACAAATCCACCGTAAAAAGCTGCGATCATTACAGATATTACCCTTAAATCTATTAAAACTTTATTATAAGTTTGGATGCTATAGAGAATTAATAAACATCCGGCTAGTCCACAAAAAATTCCTAATAAAATTTTATTTTTATTTGTGGTACTCTCTAGAAGACTTTCATTTTTAAAGATTTGACTTCCCAAGTATAAAAAAGAAATAACTATAGTTGCATTTATGAATAATGAACTAATCATAAGCACCCCTCCTTACAATTTATATTTAAGATTATATTTAAATTTTACCACATTATGTAGAAATAATCATTATTAATAGAGTTGAATTTTCCATTAATTTATAAAATATTTATAAAAAAACCTATCATGAAATGAATTATTCTAAGTTTATTGTACAAATTGGTAAAAAATTATAAAATTGTAAGAGGATTAATATATGAGGTGGCATAAATGAAAAATGAAAAATCTTTAAGCACAGCTTATGAAGTTATACTTGCGTTACTCTCTTTAACTGTTATATTACTACTTATAGTAGAATTATCCTATGATTTAGATAATGAAACCACTTTACTCTTTAACGTTATCAATAATATTATCTTATTGGTTTTTATAATAGACTATATGGTTAGATTTTATTTAGCCGAGAATAAAAAGAAGTTTTTTAGGAGTAATATTATTGATTTAATAGCTATAATCCCTTTTAATTCTGCATTCCAAGCGGCTAGACTTTTGGGGTTTACTAAAATATTAAAGTTTACTTATCTGTTTAAGTTTTTAAGAATACTTAGAATTATAAGTTTACTTCTAAAGCTAAAAAAACATCTTCATAAATTTATTAGAACTAATAATTTTCATTATATGCTTGTAATAACGTTTTTAACGTTATTAATTGGAACACTTGGAATTTACTATACTGAAGGACTAAGCTTGGGTAATTCTTTGTGGTGGAGTTTTGTTACAATTACTACTGTAGGCTATGGAGATATATCTCCTTCTACTCCTATCGGGAGAGTCCTTGCAAGTATACTTATGTTAGTTGGTATTGGATTTTTAAGCATGCTTACAGGAACAATTGCAACTTTTTTTCTAAAGAAAAATAGTACAAGCTATAAAGATGAAACTATTCAGAATATCTGTGCAAAGTTAGAAAACTTTGATGAGCTTACTGAAGAAGATATTGAAAATATACATAAGACGTTATTGGCTTTGAAGAGATAGAAAAAATATTCATTAAATAATTTATATTTCACATTTATTAAATAGAAACATATACCAGTATTGTGATAAATTTTAATGGAGAAAATTAATGAATAATGCTCAATTCTATCCTCAAAACTATCCTCAAGAAGTTTTAATACCTCCTGTTAATCCAGAAGGTATGCATGAAGAAGATGAAGAAGATGAAGAAGATAAACAGAACCAAACTAAGATTCAATATACTAAACCATATATGCAAAATCCGTATTACATGCAAAATATGCAAAATATGCAACAACCTATGAACATGCCTATGCAGTATCCATATAGCAATTTGTATCCTGGAACTCAGATTGGAACTTATAATATGCCAATGACAAATTATTCTCGTACACCTTATTTTTATTACGGATACTATCCATATTACAACTATTATCCATATTATAATCCATATATGTACTATAACTATGGATTCAATCCACTTCCTTGGTTTTTACTAGGAGCTGCAATAAAATAATAGAAGGTAGTTTATAAAACTACCTTTTTATCCATACTACTAAAGACTTGAACTTTTTGACTTTTTCACTCTATGGGGATAAGGCGTTGAATTTTTGTTTGCTCCATTTACTGATTCTATTCCTAAATAACCAACCGGTTCTAATTCCCCTTTACAGATCCTACATCTCCTTCCGTTTTTCATATGATTATCTGCCCTAACAATCTCTTGCTTATCACACTCTAAACATTTGTATAACAAATCTCTCATATCCATTGTTTTGCCATCTCTCCTCATCTACTTTTTTAGGTTTATGCTTATAATGTACTGTTCTGTCTTTACTAAGTATTCTTTAATTTTACATACTAGACATCCATGGTGATCAGTATCAAATATTTTTCTGCAATAATTATTTATATAAATACGAAAAGAGCACCTTATTTACAGAGGTACTCTTTAATATTTTTATACTAATTTTGCCTTACCAATTTATTAAACAAATTAAAATTCATTTCTTAATAATGAATAATCTGCTCTCTCTTCCTTATTACCATCTTTAGTCACAACTTCATATTTCTTAATAATTTTAAATCCATTTCCCTCTAAGATTTTCATTGATTTAATATTTTCTGTTCTCACTTCTTCTGCTACAATCTTGTCAAAGTTCAATTCATTAAATGCGTAGCTAATTACTGCTTTTATAGCTTCTTGAATATAGCCTTCTCCCCTAAATTCAGGAAGAAGATCATATCCTATTTCTGATTGCTTTTCTTCTTTAATATTCCACAAACTAATCCCACCAATATATTCGTCTGTATTTTTAATGTCAATTGACCATAAGATACATTCACTACTAGCAATATCCTTGTGAAGTCTATCTATGTATTTTATAGCTTCATTAATATCCTTGTACTTTTTAATTCCTGTAAATTTGCAATATGTTTCATCTGAACGAAGTCTAAATATATATTTAGCATCAGGTTTTTCAACTCTTCTTAATAGCAGCCTTTCAGTTTCTAATATAGGAAATGGGGTAAAATTTATATGTCCCATCTATAGCCTCCTTAATTCTACTTAAATAATATTCTCAAAAGCTTTTAAAACTTATATATAAATATAGTATATAGCTTGCTTGAATTAATCTAAAGATATATATAATAAAAGACAAAAGTATATTATGAAGTATTTTGCTCATAATATGCTTGAAAGGTGGTAATGTTAATGAAAAAACTTTGTACAGTTAACATATCTTTATTAATTATTGTATTAATTTTTTTTAAAACAATTCCAGTTTCTGCTGTAACTACAAACACCTTAAAAGAGGGGGTATATAGGGTATCTGATCTAAATTTTTCTCCAAACAATTTTTATACTGTTCAAAATGTTTCTAGTAAAAGCATCTATATAGCTATTTATGATGAAAATCAACATAGAATCCAATGTATTCAACTTGAACCTAACTCTGATAAATATAAGCTAACGCCTCTTAAAGAGACATTTAAACTTATAATTGTTGGTGATGGAATGGTCTATATTTCATGATAGTATTGAAAGGCGGTTTGATAATGAAAAAATCCACTTTATTATTTATATTATTTTTATCTCTTTTCTTAAACATTTTTTGTTTTGAACCTGCATATGCACATATGGTTCTTAAAGAAGGAATTTATAAATTTTCTGATTTATCTCTTCCATCAAAGAATGAATATGAATTTCAAAATATTTCACCTACAGATACTGCCGTTGTTGGTATAATTGATGGGACTCAAGAAATACTTACATCAAATGAATTAACCCCTAACTCTCCTAAGTTTAAATTACCACCTATGAAGCCTGATTATAAAATTGTTATTATAGGTAAGGGCCTTATAAAAATAGAATAAAACCCCTATGAACGCACTTGTTCAAAGGGGTTAAATATTGTTTTATTTTAAATAGATGTACTTGATTATCATTCAAAGTTTCAAAATACTAATAAAATATTATAAATTAATCATCATGAGTGCAGCACCTAGTCAAATTAACTTGGAGACACAATCTTTAATCCTACTATCCCAACAATAATAAACCCAATACAAATTAACCTAATAATTTCAAAAGGCTCTTTAAAAAGTATAATTCCTAAAATTACAGTACCTACTGTACCGATACCTGTCCAAATTGCATAAGCTGTTCCCAATGGAATATTCTTTAATGCTAAAGATAAAAAATAAAAACTTGCTATCATCCCTGCTACTGTAAGAACACTTGGAATAAACTTTGTAAATCCCTGCGAATATTTAAGCCCTATAGCCCACCATACTTCAAATAGACCAGCTAAAATCAAAAATAACCATTTCATAACTTTTACACTCCTTTTCACTATAAAAATAAGAAAAGCCAGGTCGATATAAAAATATCTCCCAGGCTTTTATCCTTCCGTGAATACAGTTTAACTGTACGTTTTATCTTGGACCAGTCCAGTAATTTATTTAAAACTGCGGAACCCTATAAAACTTTTAAATATTAATATTTTGTTTACAGATAAATATTATCATAGATTTTATAATAAGTAAATTTACAATATTAATTTCATTAAAATTTCTGTCTGTTCATCGTCGCCTAATTTGAAAATATGTGTATCAAATTTTTCAAATCCTAGCTTTTCATAAAATTTTATGGCATTTATGTTGTGTTCCCAAACACCTAACCAAATGTAAAAATACTTTAGATTTATTCATTAACGTCCTCAAGTCTTTTAAATAGTACATTAAATCTATCTAATTCATTTTCTTTTTCAACCTTTACTCCTGAATTATAAAATGAAATATTTCCGTTACCTTCATTTAAAGAATTCAATTCTTTTAAAATTCTTTTTAAATTATTCGCAGTACCATAATTTCCATCTATGATATTTACCTGTGGCTGAACTAACTTCTTAAACATATCTTTATAGTACGAGAAATGAGTACATCCTAAAACAATAGTTTCATAGTTTTCTATATCATATTTACTTAATTGTTCTTTAAGATAAGGTAGTACTATTTCATCACTAAATTGAAGGCCTTCAGAAAATTTAACTAACCCTGGAAGCGGCAATAAGTCTACAACATGTTCATTATCTAATTTACTAATGAGATTCTGTAATCTTTCTTCCTTTAAAGTTAATTCTGTAGCAGTAACTAAAACTCGTTTATTAATATCTTTATTATTTTCAACAGCAGGCTTTACTGCTGGCTCCATTCCGATGATTGGAATGTCATATTTAGCCCTGAGTTCTTCAATCGCTACACTTGTAGCTGTATTACAAGCAATAACTACAGCCTTAACCCCCTGCTTAATAATAAAATCTACTGCATTCAAAATATATTTTTTAACGTCTTCTTTTGGCTTTGGTCCATATGGAACATTCATAGTATCTGCGTAATATATGTAATCTTCATTAGGTAGGATCTTTAATGTATCGTATAATACAGTCACACCACCAATACCTGAGTCAAAAAAACCTATTTTCATGTCAATTCCTCCAATAACTAAAAGCTATAAATAATCTTAACATATATGAAATTATATTTCAGCAAATTAGATGTTATTATTTTAATTGCAAATAAAGTGAATATTGCGATTAAAAAAACAAAATAATAATACAATGGAGGTGTTCCTATGAATATAAAGAAATTTTTATTACTCTTTTTGATATCAATATTTACGTTTGTTGAATTCCCACAAGCTCAGGTTCAACCACCGCCTATAGCAAACACTTACAAACAAGGTATCTATGATATCTCTCACTATTCCGGAAAATTTATTACCTCGAAACTTACAACTCCTGATGCACCTGTTACAGTGATTGTACTTGATTCTAATGGCAATCAAAAAGTACTATTAAGATCTATTAATCCAAATGAAATTGTAAAATTGGGTCCTATAAAAGAAGGTGATCTTATGGTAATAGTCGGCTCAGGTGAAATATCTTTTTCTCCTGTTCAATAAATTGCTAATATAGAATTTTTGAACCTATAATCACTGCATAATTTTAAATTTATTACTTACTTTTAAATAAATATTGAGTATTATCTCTATTCATTAATATAAACACATTTTAACTTTTAATATTCCACCAAAAGATAAAAGCCCTGCAAACTATCATGTTTGCAGGGTTAAATACTAATTTAGGCATGGGTTCCTGTACTTGAGCCCACGCCACAAACCGTCTAAAAGTTGAATTTCATTCTAATTTATAGTATTTCTCCTACAATTTATGATAAATTGGCTTCATATCTTCAAAAGTGCAATAATATTCGAATCCTAGTTTCTTTAACTCTAATCTCGTTTCATTAATATATACACCTAAATCTTCATGGACATGACTATCACTACCGATTGTAATGATCTTGCCTCCTAATTCTTTATAAATTTTTAGTATATTACGTGATGGTGTTAAATCATTAAGTTTATATCTATGGGAGCTTGTATTTATTTCAATTCCTTTGCCATCTTTAATAATATATTTAAGAATTTCTCTAATCATCACTTCATTATTTGTAAAAGGAAAACCATCTTTGTTATCATATCTTCGTATTAAATCCATATGACCAATGACACTATAATCATGATAGTTTTGTATTATATCATACATTGCTTGGTAATATTCATAATAATATTCTTTCTCTGTTTTTCCTTTTTGAAATTCATTAGTCCAAAATTCTTTATTATTAATTTGATGAATTGATAGAATAACAAAATCCATTGGATATAAATTAAAGATTTTTTGGAAACTTTTAATTGTATGCATTTGAACCCCAAACTCGAGTCCTTTTTTTATTCTAATTTCATTAGAGTATTTAATCTGTAGTCTTTCAATTTCTTTAAAGTATAAAGGATAGTTTACATTATAAATAGGCGTATTTTCATCATGCTTAATCATATCAGATTGTTCCCAATCTACCTTAATACCATAATCTACATGATCAGTAAAACAAATTTCACTTATTCCCATTTTTATTGCGTCAGTAATGACACTTTCCATTATGTATTCAGAATCATCACTAAAATTTGTATGCACATGGTAATCACAAATCATAAAATACCCCTCATTTTTACCTTTATTTTTTATCTATTTAATAGCCTTATAAGTATACTATTATTATATATTTCTAAATACTTATATTCATTTCAAATATTGAAAACATTGAAATGATGTACTTGGTTTTTTACTAAATAAAAATTCCGGCCACGTTTGAATATTCCTAAAATAAACAAAAACCCTGCAAACTCTCATGTTTGCAGGGTTAAATGCCAATTTTGGTCTGAGTAGCGGGACTTGAACCCGCGACCCCAAGAGCCTCTTAGAATAGAAAACTATCTAATATCAAAAGCTATTAAATGGCTATTTTACTATGTTATCTATTAGTCTGTATTATAATAAAAATACTCAAAAATACTATATTTTATTAAATTATGGCACCTTTTTGGCATCTAAAAATATTAATTATATAGTAAATACTTTATTTATTCATAAGCTAAAATCTTTATGACCTTTATCAAAATTGTTGTTTAAAATTCTAATTGAGTTATTATGTCATTATATAATTTACTTAAGTTTGAATCCATAGTATTATCAAAGTCTCTATGATCAATTAATAGCTCTATAATTTTATCTCTTGTTTCAAATAAATTGGAATGTTCACTTAACAGTAAGTCTATATACTCCTTAGTGTATATAGATTTTTTTAAAATTAACTCTTTTATAACATTAGAATGATATTGGTATACTGCTTCTAAATTAAATACATTTATGTTATTTTGGCATCTCTCCGAAATATCTTTATCTACTTCATCTTTTTCTATTAATTTTATTACAAACTCGTCTTTTCCTAAAAATGAATCAGAAGATTGTGGAATGTAATCAAAAAAATAAAAATCATCGATTGCGTGTTCGTATGGATTTATATATTTTTCATATGTAAATTCTTTTTTACCTTTCAGACTTGAATTACAAAACTTACAACTTGGAACTAAATTAAATATAGACATTGATAAATATGGATATCGTGATTTAGGAAAAAAATGATCTAAATCTGCTCTCATTTTGCCAGCTTCAGAATAAATTGGAGTTATATATTGGCGATTACAATAAGGGCATACTTTCAAATTTAATTCTAATAAAAATCTATATGCACTCCAATTATTTATGCCTAAATTATTTCTTTTGCAGTAGAGATTATAATTTTGTAAGTTAATTACTTTTTCAGGCACTTCTTCTGAAAAACTTTTCTTATAAGTTTTAAAAATTGAGTTGATTTTTAATATAAATTTTCTTTCTGTCATGTTTATATCCAAACGCCTTAATTCATTTCTAATTTCTTCAAAAATTATTTTTATTTTATAATTGTCAATATTTAATGATATTATGTTCTCTAACTCATTTAATAAATTTCTTATAAAGATATTTTGTTTTGTATCATGAAGCCTTTCATGATAAATTTCATCACTTAAATAATCTAATAAATTTGTTGTTTTTAATTTAGATGAATATTTTTGCAAAAAATTATTTTCTAAATCATAATATCCTATCATATCCATTCCTGAAAACTTTTTATAACCAAAACTATCTAAAATATATTTATTATATATATCTTCTGAATTATTATAAATCTCATTAAATATGATAGGAAACTTATTATTTATATCATGAATAATTTCATTTAAGGCATTAGGACTAGAGATAAATATATTGCTTTCTATATCTTTTAGATTGTTTTCAATCTCATTAAGGTTTGTAATATGCTCAAGAATGTACTTACAAAATTTTATATGCTCTTCTTTAAAATCTTCTCCATATTTTTCACTCAATATCTGCAAGATTTCTTCACTTTCTTTAAGGGTCTCTATATTTTTTCTTATGTTTGATTCTATTATATAATTCACATGCTTTCTTATTATATCTTTTGAAAGGTTAATTTTAATCATTATTAATCTTTCCCTTCATATTTAATTCTTCCAATCTCTTTAATTCATTTCTATGAAATTCAATTTCTTTTTCTATTGAAAGTGAATTTTTCCCAAAATGCCGTTCCCATTGGTTTAATAATTTTAATCTTATTAAGGGCTCTCCTATGATGTTAATATTCTTATAAATATACTCTTTTTCATCTTCTTTAATGCTTTCAATGTTCAATATTCTTTTAATTATTTTATCTATTCTTTCTTTAGCAAATTCTCCACTTGTCCCCTTTTTCATGAAGAAACTATTCATAAGTAAATTATGAATATTAGCACCAAAGGTCTTCATATCTGTTACATAATCAGTAATATTCTTTATTTTTCCATCTACAATGTCTAGGTATATTAGATTTGTATTAGGAATATCTGAAATTATAAAAGGTGAATTAGATGTAACAATTAACTGAATGTTTATGTTGTTATAAAAAAGATTTAGAAAATCAATGAAATTTTTTAAAAAGCCTATCTGTATTTCTGGATGTAAATAAACATCCCCTTCATCTATTAAAAATATTATATTTTTAGTATCTAATCCTATTTCATTTTCTATAACATAATCCAATCTTGAATACATATCTAAATAAGCTCTATGGCCTGAACTTAAATCTTCGTGATCATACACAATATAAAACGTTTCTATATTAAGTTCATTAATATTCTTAATGAAGTTCAATAAATTAATATCGTGCCATTTAATAACGAGATTTAAGTCTTCATTATTTTCTATATCATTATTTATTATTTTTAAAAAGCTATGTATCGCCTTTTTAGCTATATTAATGTAACTTACTATTTGCTCATTTGACTCAATAAATTCACCTGTGATCACTTTTCTTTCAATTGCTTTATTGTTTTCAATTACTAATACCTGCTTATTTATTGTATCTACTAGAATCATAAATACTTTTTCTAATTCAACTATTGTTTCATTAACTTTTTCGATAAAATCATCATCAATATCATACTCTTCAAATTCACCTAATCGAATTGTATTTAGATTATAATAATCATTCATTTCTAAATTATTCACTTCTTTTAAAATGTTAAAATCAATTTTATCCATAATCTCATGATTATTAGATATATCTTCTAATATTCTACTAAAATTTAAATTAAATTCATTTAGATCTTCATAAAATTTAATTGAGTCCTGAGTTAAATCATATTCATCAATATGTTCCTTTATATTCTCAAAAAGTAAATAGATATCGTTTATAATACCCTTTTTATATAACTCGTCATCAAAATCTTTTATTATAATTTCATTACCTGGTTCTTCTATTTCAATATTTCTTTTAATTATTTTGTTAATTGCATTTAATGAAATTTCTTCTATATTTTTTAATTCAGCTGAATTTAATTCATTCAAGCAAGTTTCAATTACATCGTTTATATCTACTTCAAATGTTGTAGTTACTTTGTAAAATACTTCAAAAAGCATCAGAAGCAAAAACTGATTCTTTAACTTTTCTTCTTTTTTAATTTCATCCTCATATCCTTCGAGATCTAAGGAATCCCAGTAAAGCATATTTAGATCATCAAATAAAAAATATTCCTCTTGCAACAAAGATTCTTTTTTACCCATATATTCTAATATCTCTGTTTTCTTCACAGTATCATCTGCAAAAGACAATTTCAAATTATTAGGAAACTTAAATAACAAATCAAATTTAGTCCCTTTAATTTTTTCTTTATAATTATGAAACCATTGTATTTTTTTTATAATTTCTGATTTTTTGAATTCATCAATTAATTCAATGTCTTCATAATTTAATGCATATATCTTATCAATTCTTTGATTATTTTTTTTTATTAGGGTTTCAATATCATTTTTATATGTTTCATCATCAACATATTTCTTACTTGCTAAATTATTTAAGTCTTTTTCTATTTTATCTTTATTTAAATTAAATATATTAAATAGATTTTTATATTCATTATTAATATAATCTCGTAACAAATTATTTGTTGAAGAATCTATTAGATTATTATTACTTAAGAGACTCTTTGACTTATCAAAAATACTTGAATAATATATTAGTTTTGTATTATATGCCCTCAAGTTCATATTTCTTTTAATAGTAAAACTTAAATCAGAACGTATTCTAACTTTTGAATCTAAATTCTTAAATATTTCGAGTTTATCATTATTTTCAACTATTATTATATATTCTAGATCTGTTCTTGCATTTGCAAAAATAGAGTTTATTGCTTTGAGTATAGATGTTTTACCAGACGCATTTTTACCTATTATTCCAGTAACATCTTTTACACTGCTACTGATTCCATAGAAGTTTTCAATATAATTATTATTATATTTTATAGTTAATTCAAATTTATCTAACTTAACTACATATTTTGAACCAAAATTTAATTCTAAATCTTCCATTAAATCATCATATTCTTTTATAAATAAATATCTTAATATCATGGTTATCTCTCCATAACTAAATTAAATCTCATATTATTTTTCAAACCACTTTTAAACTTCTTGAATACTAACACTTTAAAATATACCACCATTTTACATAAAAGTACATTATGTACTTTGACAAAACTAGGAGTTCTTTATTTGTAATACTTCTGAATTTTCATCTCTGTATAGACAGCATTATATTTATTATTTTTCTATATAATGTAAAGATTTTATTATTTCTCTTCCTTACTTTTATTTTATATACTTAAAAATAGCCTAGACTTTTACTTCTAGGCTAAAATCTCTTCATTCAATTAATACAACATTCTTAAATCTTCCAGTACTTTGAAGATACATAAGTAACTTGTTATGAATTTAAATCTAACTTTATAAACTACTTTAGTCCTAGTTTATTAATTACCTGTTGGTTTTAGAAAAGATGATGCACACATCTTCTCTTTTCATTATTCAGTTTATTTTATAAAATAATTACTCTTACAATCTCGCAAGTAATTCCTTTTTCTTTTCAGAAAATTCTTCTTCTGTTAATATTCCTTGCTCCTTTAACTCTGCTAATTCTTTGATTAGATCAATTATATTATCTTTGTCTGTCTCGTTATTTATAGACTCATCACTTTGTATGTGTTTTTCACTATTATCTTCTATTAATTCATCTTTAATTTTATTATTTTGTGATTTAGCCTTTATTATAGCAGATACTACCTCCATAGCCCTCTTATCTTCAAATATTATTTTGGACTCCATGCCATTAACATTATAGTTAATTACTACAAAAAATTGTTCTGCTTTCTTAGTTTTTTTCAGCGCAAAGGCAAATGGTCCTACTAACAACATTCTAGTCAATGTTACATCCTTGGTTACTTGTGTATTATCAAGATATTCCGCTTTTGTAATATCTCTCAAAGATATATGTATTATTTCAGCAAATCCTATTTCAAAGAAAACCCCGTTTGAATTCACTGTAATAATTCCACTTGATGCTTTCGGTAAAGCTCCTCCTCCAACATATTTGCTGGTTCTAGAATAATAATTTCGGCCTTCCTTTTTAAGCTTTTTGATTTTATCCAACATTGCTTTTTTTTCAATAGCATTCTCTCTTATACCCATGATTCCCCTCCTATCACTCTCATATCTAAAATATACCATAAACCCAAAAAATAGCCTAGGAATAAAAACCTAGGCTTATATTTTCTATTCAATTAATGTAATATATTAAAACTTCCCTCTTTTTTGCAAAAGAAAACAAATGTATCTTAATATTACTTTACACAGATATTACAAGGATCCGTCTTTGGGCAACTTGAGGCAGGTCCTTCTAAGATATTTTTGCTTCTTGCAAGCGTTCTACAATTTTTATCATAGTGATATGATTTCCCTCCACTTGTCCAGTAAACTGTTCTATTACCTTGAGCTGGCTCATTTGTAGTAACACTGCCACTATTACTATTTGAGCTATTCGTACTGCTTGAATTATTTGTACTACTTGAACTATTTGTACTACTTAAATTATCACTTGAAGTTTTGCCATTATAAGTTCCGGGTTGTGTACTAAAGGTTATTTCTGTACCATTTGATGTTGCAACAATAGTCCCATTCTCGTCAGTTCTAAATACTTGTACATTAGCAGCCTTAAGTCTATCCATAGTACCTTGGGCTGGATGCCCATAAGAGTTATCTTTGCCAACACTTATTACTGAATATTTAGGATTAACTGCACTTAAAAAGTTTGAGCATGTTGAAGTTTTGCTTCCATGATGGCCTATTTTCAATACATCTGCTTTTAAATCTAACCCCTTATTAACCATTTCCATTTCTGAAGTTACTTGTGCATCCCCATCAAATAAGAATGAAGTATTTCCAAATTTAACTTTTACTACAATTGAATAGTCATTATCATCTGTATAACTGCTACTATTAGGTGCCAATATAGTACAAGTAGCATCTCCAAGATTAAAAGTATCTCCAACTTGAGGAACAGTTAATTTTAGATCTTTATTTTTAACTGAATTAATAAAATCCTCAAAGGTTTTAGTTGTTGAAGTTGTCTTAGGAAAATATACTTTTCCTATCTTAAAAGCATTTATAACATAGTCTAACCCACCTATATGATCCTCATGGGCATGCGTTCCTATTATATAATCTAAGCTTGTTATTCCTTGTTTATCCATGTAGTCTTTAATTGTTGGTCCATCAGCATTATTTCCTCCATCAATTAACATTGTTGAAGTTCCTTGTTGAATTAAGATACTATCAGCTTGTCCAACATCTATATAAGTCACTTTTAAATTACCACTAACGGTATTACTTGTCTGTGTAGTATCTTTGTTTTCATCTGGTGTCTCTTTAGTTGCAGTATCATCATTTTTTGATTGTGAATCCGTTTTAGCCTCAGTTGTTTTATTTGGTAACGTGGTTACATTAGTTACTGTGGCTCCTATTCCAAAAAACAATGCAGCAAATAAAATCAATATTCCTGTTACAACCTTTATAGGCAATATCCTTTTCTTGAAATTATCACTTTTAATAAAAAGATACGCTCCTAATAATAAAAATGCAATGCAGGTGAGTGATGAAGTTACTCTTGTTATTGTTGAAAACATGATTAAGTATATAATAATGCCTAATGGTATTTTTATATACTTTTTTGATAATAAGTTCTTCACATTTCCTTCCCCCTTTATTAATAAAATTGTAACATATCTTTTATATTTTTTGTAAATATATCCAAAACAAACTCTCAAAAGTTGCTTATAATTACACAATAAGGTATAATTATATTGTCACTTGATCCTTTCTCTAACAGAGAAGGGATTTAAGAGGAGATGTGTGCACGCATCTCCTCTTTTTATTTCTATTAATTCCACTTTATTCAGAGAACTATTGTTTATAATTACAAACCGTGTCAATACTTTAATGAGGTGACAATTATGGATGAAGATTTTATTAATATATTATTAACTTATTTTTTTCTAGCAGCATCTTTTGTTGCTTTACTTATAATAAATATATTTGTGATTATCTGTATAATATTTAATATTTAATATACTTTTAATCGCAAAAAAATAAAAGCCATGGACTAGAAAATCTAATTCATGGCTTTCAATTATTCATTCGTTAACATTTATAATCTACTCAATTAATGAAATGTCTTCAAACTTTCCTCTATTTTGAAGTTGCATAAGTAACTTATTGTGAAGTTTCTTAATGCTTCTTAATTCCGATTGTCTACCTCTTGGCTCGCAATAATAAGCGCCTTTTAGTGATAACAATATAGTTAACATTTCATCTAGATTTATTTTCATAATAAACCCTCCTCATTTTATCTCTTCATATAGGTATATATGCAGATAAAATGTTTTTTTCAAATTTATTAGAAACTTATTTAGTTTTGTAAATCCTTATATTTATATAATTGTTGCAATAACTTTATATATGCACCTAATTAATATTACTTTAAAATGGGGCTATATCTACTTTGGATAAATGAACTAATCTTATTTTTAGATTTATCACAAAATTAATCTTTGATTTAGTTCCATTTGATATTTTTAATTTCTAAAATACATTATTTAGACTAAAAAGCAATATATTTTATCTTGGTTGTTTTAATATTCATTCGAGATAAGTCTATAATCCGAGTTCTGTATTGTATTTCACACTAAATTAAGCAAATTATATATATATATAAATCTATTTGAAATGGCTAAATTACTACACTTACAATACTTATTTGTATTAAAAGATTTTTTATGTGAAATTCCATATTTTTATGTTAGACTGGCAAACAGACTGGCGAAATCAAATTTGCCAGTCTATTCTTAAAGTATTAAAACCACTTTTTTTAATTTCGTAAAGATAATTTCTTATGCTATTTATGTTTTACTACTATTACTTATATTTTATATAGTTAACTATTCTACTTATCAGTTTGACTTATCAATATAGGATTCCTGAATATCTTAGCTGAATATACTTTCCATGTATTATCTTCATTAAGTAGTGAAATCTTTGAGTTTGTTCTGTAGCTTTTTCCATTACTTAAACTATACTCTATACTTACCTCAACATAATATTCATTATTGAAACTAGAATAATCTATTAAATCGAAATTTATATTTTTAAAAGTTCCATCAAGCCTATTTTTTACATAATAATCACTAGTTTCTTTGAATCCATTAGCAAAACTTTGTTGTTCGTCTTTTGCAATATATTTTAGTTGTTCATCTTTGAAACTTCCAGCGCTTTGATACTTTATACTAAGAAATTTGTTGAAATATGAACTAATAATATCTTTTACACTTTCTAAATCTTTCATCTTACTTAGATCTTTTTCTGAAATATATGTGCTTTTATTTTCTGAAGTATCGAGCATGTATATTGTTGGTGATGAAGGCGTTTCTTCTGCTAAAACTGAATTATATACTAACCACGATAATATAACCCACTTATCATTTTCTTTTTCCACTTTGTAATAAATCTTATTTTGATAATATCTATTTTGTATTGAAACTGATGGATCATTCTTAACATAAGTATATACAGTACATTCAACTAAATAATTATTTATACTTGAGTCATATACAACTTTATCTAAATTTGTTTTAACAAAATCAGATTGTACTTTATCTTGTTTAAATTTATCTATTGTCTTTTGATCTTCACTATCATTTTGTAATTTCAGAGCTTCTGAACATAAGTAATCTCTAAATTTAAAAAATGTTTTATCATCATTATAATCTACAGTAAAAAGTCCTTTTGAAAAGTTATTAACAACTTCACTTATAGCTTTGTAATTTGAATCTTCCTTAAAATTTTTCTTTACAATTGTACCATCTGCAGCATACTCAAATGAAGTATTTTCTTTTGGTAAGTCCTCAACTTTAGTATATTCTACAGTAGCATTTGAGTCATTTTTCTTTGTATCTGTATTGGTATTTTTACACCCAACCAAACTAGTTACTATTAAGCCTGTACATAAAATTGATAGTATTCTTTTCTTCATTTAATTTTCCCCCTATACCTAAATAAAAATGTTAAATAATACTACATATGACTTAGTTATAAAATAATATATAAAATTATACATAATATAGTATAATTTTACTACAATAACTTTTTATCTACAATTAGAATTTATATTAGAGTATAAAATATAAAAAATACGGTAGCAAATTCAAATTTTGCCACCGTAACTTTTCTTACTATTATTTAGTTTGATTTTTTACATAGTTTCTTAGACACTCTCTCCAATTACTATCCTTAATCCAAAACTCCATATCTTTTTTCTTTCCATTATAAGAAATGATACTTGTCATATAGAATATTGAAACTAATTGACTAGATGACTGAGCTATACCTGTATCACTTTTTAAGTTGTTATATATAAAACTGCCTATTCCTTCTTTTTCAGTTTTATTACTTAACTTCTCTACATTATTTGCTAATGCAACTTTATTTCTACTTTCTATATATTTTATTATTTTCTCTAACTCAAAGTTGCTAAAAGTATAATTTAATTCCTTTCCATCTATCTGCTCTTTCTTTATTCGTAGTTCATCACCATTATATGACCACATGAATAACTTTTCTTTTGAACCTAATGTATTACCTTTAAACCATAATTCCTCCATATGACATTCCCCTTGATTTATCTATATTAGTTTTTATTAATTCCATAAAACTCTAATAACTTATCTAACTTGTCCTCTTTCATCTCATTCTTTATTTCTTCTAATACTTTTAAGCACATATTGTAGTATTGACTTTCAATAGATTCAGTTCTAAGTGGTCTTGCAAAAGTAAAGTATGTCCAAATTATCACTAAAACTACAATAGCTAAAGTTCCTCCTAGTAGCATGCTTCCACTAAGCCCATTAAGTGATGCTCCAATAACTGATCCAATAAGTGATAATGATATTCCAGTTATCATTGCAATATTAATTTCAGCTGACTTAGTTACATACTTTAGAAGATTCTTTTCTAAGTAATACAATTCCTCATTGATACTCATACCTTCATTAATTCTCTTTAAATACATTTCTTTTATATTCTTCTATCTTCTAATTATTATTTCACGTTCCTCTGTGTTCTTAATATCCTCATTAACTAATTTATCCCACTTTATATTTCTATTTTTCTTCATTTATTCACCCTATTCTTCTTTATGATAAAAAACTAAGTTAATTTCTATATATAATTGTATAATGACCTACTAATTTAAACAAGTATTTACAAATTTAAACTAAATAATTTCATGTAAATAATAAATTAAGCCTAGAATTTTATTTCTAAGCTTAAAATCTTTCTATTCAATTAAAGTAATATATTCAAACTTTCCTCTATTTTTAAACTTGTCCACTCTAATTATATAATTCTATATTAATTTCGGAATAATTATGTCAGTTAGTATTATTCCAGGTACTGTGATAAATAAAAGATTAGTGTATATCTTCCATCTATTTATTACATCTTTGCCTTTACCTACTCCAATAACTGTTTTAGGGTGTATTGATAACATTACTGAAACTGCCATAAGTGTTAATATAATTATAATTTCAGTTTTTAAATGCCCATTTTGCTGTATTTCAATATCCTTTGGATAACTCGACTCATACTCCATTATCAATTGAACTGATTCATTTATGTTCTCTTGCGTAACGCCTTTTTCTATGGTTGATATCATTTTCTGTTTTATTGCATCCTTAATACCAGAATCCTGACTTCCCAATATAGAAAACATTCCTAATATCAAAAAAAGTAAAATTGGCCAAATAAAGAACGTAGCTTCCTTCCAAAATCTTAATAATTTAATTTTATAAAATTGATTAGTGAATTTTGTAATATAATATGTAACTTCATTTCTTACTATATCATCCTGTATTCCAAGATTAGCTGAAAAATTAGTTCCACTTGTATCAGATATTTCGATAGTTACAGAATTTTCACCCATACGATAGTGCATTTTTATTCCAACTATTCTTTTATCACTCAACTCACTACTTCTTATCAAGGCAACTATGCTTTGAAATTTAAATAAGTTTCCACTTTTATCCTTAGCGAGTATTTCATGCTCAATTCTTAATGTGCTGGAATATATTCTCAAAATAGTCTTGCTTATATCATCTGGTATAGTTTCTACTTTAAATTCATCACAATAATTTTTCAATGTTATTTCATACAATTTTTCATATTCTAAGTTAAGTATCTCAAGTATAGATTTCTCTAGCTCCTCTAAATCATTTATTTTCTTTTCATCTATCAATAATGGGCCATTTATATATATATTATTGGGTGATTGATAAGCGCTCATATAATACTCCTATCTATAAAATTTATTATATTATACATCTTTATACTTTTATGGACAACTATTGAAGAAATATTTCATTACTAAAATAATTTTAAGTTTAATATTCCCATCAATCATGTGATTGATGGGAATTCATAATACAGCTATATATTTACATATCCACTCTTAGTGAATTCACCTAAAGACGTTGTATAAACAACATGCGACCAATCTCCAACCATATATAATAAGGTAGCTTTTTCATTTGGATTTAAAGAGCCTATTACTTCTCCATTAGGTGTTTCATGTGTATTTATTTTGCTATTATTATTAGTCCAATTATAAGGATGATAATATTTAATCAATCTATTATTTGTAATATATCCTTTTCTAACTCCTGTTGTTGTTGGATATTCAACTTCTGCCAATTGCTTTGAGTAAAATACATTTAGTACAGTTATATTATCACCATCATCAACTCTTCTACCTGGAATAATTGTTCCATCCTTATCTCTTACATAGAACCAATCTCCTTGTATTCTTGCATTATTAGGATAAGTAAAATCACCCTTAGCAACTTCTTGAACTGGTACAGAAACTACTGGAGCAATTACTTTTGAGTTTTTTATAGATACTAACGGAAAGTTATCTCCTGGACAACTTGTGGCGTATAAATCTTTATGTCCATATATAGGCATGTTGCCATATCTATTCTTAATATCAGCTATTAACTCAAGTCCTGCATTTAGCTGTGCTGCAGGTGGTACTTCTATCATATATGAACCTTCGAAACATATTCCAATACTATTGTAATTAGCACTTGGACAATGAGCGCCTCTTTGATCTTCTTGTCTTCCTTGATAAATAGTTCCATCTTTTCTTACAAAGTAGTGATATCCTATACCCGCATATCCTCTTTGTAAATGCCATCTGTGAATATCGAATACATTACAACTTGATGCATCAGCATGATGTAATACTATTCTGCTTGGCTTATTTTCTCCATTGGGTAAATCTCCATTCCAACTTAATTCTGATTTAATAACATTAATACTCATATCTTAATCCTCCTTAAATATAAAAAGAGCTCTTATTGAGCTCCTTGACTTTCATTATTTACTTCACTTTTCTTTTTAAGAATATCTATTGCATTTTTAACTGCAGGTGGTAAATCAATTCCCATTAATCCAGCATTCTCAATTATAGATAAACATTCATTTGCCATAAATCCTATCATAGCTGCGTTTCGTAAGAATCCATTAGATCCTAAAACTACATCAATTTGATTTACCATCACTATGATTAATAGAATAAATATCTTCTTTATCAACCCTATAAGTCCTGCTTTACTTTGTGCTGCTCCAGTTGATGTTTTAGGAGAATTCTTAAATACTAATGCAACAATTAACCCTGTTACATAGTCAATAATCATACATCCAATCAAGGCTATAAGAATACTGCTATATCCCCCTAACACAGTCCCTATGGTTCCACCCACTGCACCAACAACTACAAAAATTGTGTTTTTAATACTTAATAATCTTTCCACTTTAATACCTTCTTTCTCATATTTTTTAAATAAAAAGAGAGTAATTTCATACTCCCTTAATCTTAGTTTCTTTTCTGTTTTGCTAATTCCACTGGACATATTTTAAATTCTTTATCTGTACGCATTAAGCATTTTGTATATTTGCACTTACTACAATTCATATCACTTCACCTACATCTTCCACAGATACCACAAGCATTCGCTTTTATTGAATCTTAATTCAAACATTCTTTCGTATCCATTAATTTCTGATTGACAAGTAAAAGATTTAATCCACGCTCCATTTATTTTCTCTTCATCTTTATATATGATTTTCTTTACTTCTAATACTTTATATTCATCATTCTCTTCGATTTTAATTCGGTGTGGGCGCACTTCACCATTCTCTTTAAAAGAACATATTACATTACATAATTTATTTACTATTCTCATAAGAAATCCCTCCTATGGAATATTATATACGAACAAATGTTCCTACTCAATGGATTTTAGAATATTTTTTCTTTAAATTGTATAAAACTCTTAATGTTGTCAATAATCTAAATAACAAGGAAGGTGCTTCATTTAGCGTATAATCACCCCCAAGTGATATACTTAACCTTCCTTATTTTTATGCAATAAAAAAAGAGCTTTGTGCTCCATATACTTTAATCCACTCATTATACATTAATCGCATCTTTAAAATCCTCATCATGTGTCTTTATATACTCATAACAAGCTTTAATTGGACACATTTCTGCGATACTTAGCTCATCTGTGCCAAAAATTTCAAAGTGGTCTCCATAAATATTGTATATCTTTCTGTGTACATAATTTGATGGAGCGTTATTCCTAGCCTCCTCATTAGCATACCCATATATGATTACTTGGGCTCTTTTCTCCAAGTAATTCATAGCTATTGATTGAACCGTCCAATATGTTGCTTCCGCCCCTGTTGGGGCTACTATCTCTTTCTGTATAGCCATCTTTCTTACCTCCTAATATAAAACTAGCCAATCTACTTCTGTAGAATCAATTCTCGTTCCTATTATTTTGAAATCTACTCTTCCACTATATCCAATTACCTTAAAGTTTTTTTTATTTTTTTCTACAACCTCTACCTTTCCGCTACTAGGAAATACTGCATACTGATATAGTGCTTTAGTAAGCCTCTCATCCAGCTCTATAAGTGTTCCTTCTTCATTAACTTCAACATCAAATAAAACATCTTCAATAAGTACTTTCGGAGAATCTATAGGAGATAATCCATAATTAATTTCATCTATTTCAATTGATCCCCCGCTCTTAGTACCGTTCGAGTTAAATGTGTGCCTATTTACTCCGCCACTATAAATATATACACCGCCTGCAGCTTGAAGTATATAGTTATACGCATCTTTTCTCCATCTAGCATCACCACTAGTCATATCTACTCCGCAACTTCCTGAACCAAAATATGAAATCTCTGCGTTGCTAAAGCCTTGCACTCTGTCATGAGCAGCAGAAGGGGATGCCAAACCTTTATTTGAATATGTTCTTACCCATGTGGAATCTATCATATACATTCCACCATCGTAAGTACCATTATACCAACCTGTTTGCCCATAAGTCCTTAACCATGTATCCCTTCCATTTAAAATTTGTTGACCCGCTGAGATTAAACCACCTATAAATATATCACCATGAAACACATGCCAACCTGCACCGCCACCACCAGAAACATAGTGGACTTCTGCTGCACCTGGAGCTGGAACATCATAGGCTGCTATAGCGTATATCCTTGCTCCATCTGTAAATCCAGTACCAAAATATATTGATCCTCCCAATGTATTTTCTGCATTTCCACCTCTTAAATAAAGGTTATTACCTATCTTAACATCTGTTACAACATTTATATTTACACCTGAAATAGTTCCACCACTTATTCTATTTGCTGATATTGTACCTGTAGTAATATTAGAGCCATTAATTACAGTTAAACCAGCAGTTCCTAAAGCTGAAATGGTTACATATCCAGAAAGGTCAATTTTACTAGCACTTAATTTAATAGTAGTTGCACTCTGATTAATTAATGAAGCTATTGTATTTCCAGTATAGTCACTACTAGATACTTTAGAACTTATAGCAGTTGCTGTCTGCGAAACATAAGAATTATAAGTTGATAAATCTACTTTTCCTGTCAAATCATTCTTAGTTGCATAAGTACTAGAAACTGTGCTTAAAACACCAGATGCACTTTGAGAGATAGCTGTATTCATAGCTGTTGTAGTACTATAATTTGTATGAAGTTCAGTAGTTACTGAACTTACTGCAGTATTAATCAGTGTAGTTGTTTGTGTAGTTGTACTATAGTTTGTAGTTATATTAGTATTAATACTATCGATTTGTCCTTGCACATCTTCCGGAGCTAAATCCCAATCACTACACTTTGAACCTTTTTCTAATTTAACATTACCTAAATAAAGAGTACCTAGCGATACACCACTAAAATCTATAAATCCAAAATAGGTTTGATTAAGATATACGGATGTAATATATTTGTTTTCAAGTTTAAAATATTGCCATTCTGTAGTTACATTAAAAGCAGTGCTAAACTGGTCACATATATCTACAGTTAATACACCTGCAGTCGTTGCTTTTGCCCAAAATCCTAATGAATAATTGCCTATGTCATGAGATGTAAATCCCTGTATTCTCCACGTAGAAGTTGATATATTTTTATAATAGGCATTATTTCCTCCGTAATAATCAGCTGTCTGCGTACCACCTATCGAGGATTTCTTTAGTAAGTTCCTTCCTCCAACTTGTAGATTATTAACTGCTGTTGTAATATCAGTACTCCATATTTTAGAGCTTATCTGACCTTGAATAGTTGAAATTGAGGTACCTTGACTACTTACTGTATTGGCAGTAGTAGTTACTGTACTCTTCAAGCTAGAAAATGCTATATCTAAAGTCTGATTTTCAGTGTCTAATTTAACCTTAGAAGCTTTTAATGTTGTAGTAGCTCCATTAATGCTGGCAACTAGGCTTTCCTTTTCTATTTTACTCCCATTAATATTAGCATTGGCAGCTACTTTACTATCATCTACTGCCCCTGAAGTTATTCCTGCGTTAGTCACTCCATTTGCTCCAAACATAACAGTTGTTCCATCTGCAGCTCTAACGGTTAAATTGTAATCAGTTCCATTTAACCCCAATGATATTCGTTCTTTCCCTGTAGTATCCCAAACGTGTAATGTATTACCTTGGATTTTTAAGTTCCCACTATCTGAAACAACCGTAAACTTATTAGTTGATATGTCTCCGGCTAATAACTTGGCTACATCTAAGTCGATTATTTTTGCATTGCCTATGCTACTGTCAGCTACTTGCTCACTTCCAACTGCACTATTTGCAATTAAAGCCTGTGTTATTGCACCATATTGTATTTGTGCTGTTCCTATTGCCCCTGTTTTAATGTTAGCTGTATCAACTTGAGCATTATCTATAACTCCATTAACTATGTGTGCATAGTTATCATATAATCTATTAACATGTGCAACATCAATATTTGCGTTATCTATGTTACCGTTAGTTATATGAGCTGTGGTATTCTCTAGAGTTCCTATCCTTGCTGTAACAACGCTCATATCTTGTATATCTGCTATCATTATGTGTACATTCTGTAACTTATTCCAGTCTATACCATCAACCTTAGAACCATCTAAACCGCCATCACTAGTAATCACATTATCAGCAGAATCTATGATAGCTTGATTCTCAGCTTGAATATCTTCAAAACTTAAAGACTTATTCGCAATATCACATGAATTTCGCTCAGGCTCATCAGGATACTCTATAATTTTAACTATCCTTTGCTTTTCTTTAACTTTTTTATCTTTGGAAAGAAGCGTAATAGTATCACCTAAGTCATAGTCGAGAATATTACTATATTTATCATTTAAGTTTGCTAAATCAAATATCTCAGCACTGTAGGCTCTTATAGGTTTAGATAATTCATCAAGCTTGGCAGTTGCATCTTCTAATAAACTTTGAGCATCTGTGTATCTATTATCTTCCCAATAAATAGTTATAACCTTAGTAGAATACTGATAATTCTCTACATATTCCTTTCCACCATTTACAGAAGTAATTTTAAGTCCATTCTTGCCTATTGGAATTAGCCTTGTAACGAAATCATACGAACTACTTTGTACACCTAATTTCTTTATGTTTAAGCTTTCTGAGAAATAAGATCCTCTATCAGTTCCCATCAATTTATAAATGTATATTTTCTTATTTATAGCATCAAACTTAAAATCACATCTATAGACTTTTCTGATTTCCTGAAGAATATCATAACTTGAACAATTAGCTTTTCTAATTGTTCTTTTTTTAGTTACATCACATGATCCAATTGTCCATCCAGTTCCTGCTAAAGCTAAATTAACTGAATTAGTACAAGTTTGTTCTACTGCTTCAAAATGTTGAATAGTTGTACCTTTTAAGCTTTCAACATTTACTTTACCTACAAATCCAGTCCAATCATTATCGACATTTACTTCTTTGATTACATACTCATTTTTCTTTGTTCTAATATAGCATTCTTCTTTTATTGAATCGTATTTAAAATCGTTTTGAGGATATAAAAAAGAGAGAACTTCATCACCTGAAAGATCTCTCTCTACTTTTAAATCTTTATAGTTTTTTAATCCTGCTATTTTTACTTTATTTAAGTCATATAATTGAAGCATTACTTCCCTCCTTTCTAAAAGAAAAAAAAGGTTTATTCCTCTATCATATAGTCAATAGCCATAAGCTCTGCTGCAGAGATATTATTATATCCATCCAATAAGCTAAAGTTAAATTGATGTATTTCTATCTCATTTTCTATTTCTAGTAATTCTTTATTGTCTTTATTAAAATCTTCAATACAATCATATTTAATCTTTATATTCCCATTTTCGTAAGAGATGATATTTCCTTTTTCATCTTTTTCAGCATACTTATCTATAAGCTTTTCTCGCTCTTTATTATATATTTTGAGTTCACTATCAATTTTTGCTATGTTTTTAGCCAAAGCATATGATACCTTGATTGGTAATTGCTTCTGTGCTATTTCCTTTAACTTTGCTGCATCATTTATTATTCTTTCATTACTTAATTTCATTTATATTACTTCCTTTCTTATTTTTCTTTTAAATTAATCATCCAATTAAAGGGATTTGTAATTTTATGTAGAAATCACCTTTAAAAGGAGGTGATTATTTATGTTTGAATATAAATTTGAACCAGGTACTAATGTAAAAATTCTTACCCCGTTTAATATTGACTTTAACCAGATTAAAAAAGAGATAACTCAAACACCTGAATGCATCCGGAATTTATCAACATATCCAAATGGATTAGTATTAGACATGTATCAGTATTCTGATAAAATTGTAGTTAAATCTAACAAGGAATTAATTGATAACACGGACGGAACACTTAGTGTAAAATTATAGAAACCTTGTCTTTGGTTTGTATAATGGTTGAATTGCCTACACTACTTATTGACTGCTCTTGAACTGGTACATCTTGAGCAGTTATTTTTTTCTTTTTATTCATTTTAGTCATCCTTTCATTTTTAGACATTAAAAAAGAGCTTTAGCTCTAAATATATCTAGGTTTATATTTTATATTCACATCACATGAGTTTTTACTAAAAGTAATTGTATTTGCTCCTGGCTTTAATTGGGGGAAATCCCAACTATCATAATCACCAAATTTATTTACTCCATTTTGAAGCACTGTACCATCTTCACCACTTATAATAACCTTCTGTCCTACAGTTAAATTTTTAATAGTAAAAGTTTCTCCTATTCCAGTCACTACAAGATCCACAAGGGCGATGCTCGGAGTTATTTCTACTATAGTTGGTGTTTCTATATTTCCACTAACGTTTATTGTTTTAGATGCTACTCTATTGGCTGTTTCTATTTTTTCAGTTCCACAACAATACACAAGCATCTTTACACTTAAAATCTCATTACCAGGCATAACGTAACTAGTCGTAGGTATCTCACTACAAAACCCTATATAGCTATATGCTATATCATCAAAGTTAATAGTGGAAACTTCTAATTGTTTGATAATATTACTTTTCATAGTTTCAAGTTCGCAAGCATTTAGACAAACAATATCTAATGTAAAAGTTAATTCTTTATATTGGTGCTTATAGTTGCTATTAATAAAAGGTAAAAGTGAAGCATTCCCCCAATAATTCTTTACTTCAAAATTAGCTGATTTTATATTTCTTTCCATAAGCTTAGCTTTAAAAATGCTAATGTCTATATTATTTACTTTCACTTTATCACCCTCTTTTTCTTCTACTTGCTACAGCGAGTTTACCATCTACAACTTTATAAACAGTTTCTCCTAAGGTTTTACCGTCAATATCATTTTTTAGAATAAATATACTTCCTTCAGGTATTCCATTGGATCCTGAATTATCTTCAGTGCTTGATTCTTTGTAAGTATTTTTAGCAGCTACTGCAGTAGAAGTTCTAGAAGTTTCATAGTCTACTGTGGTTTGTAACTTAGCCGTTAAGCTTAATAAATTATCTTGCATATCTTTTTGAACATCTTTAGATTCATCTTCAAATCCTACTCCAACACCTTGCGCCATGTATTTACCTACTTGATCTCTAAATACCCTCGAAGGTGAATGAATGCCTAAAGCTGCCTTTGCACCATCTACAATTCCGCTAAAGAAACCAGATACTTTACTTGCTAACCAACCACCTAAGCCAACAATACCATTCCATACTCCTCTCACTATATTAGCACCTATATCTGACATTCTGCTAGGTAAACCAACTACAGCATTAATTATATTACTTACCATATTAGAGCCAGCTTCACTTGCCTTAGCTCCTAAATTACTTCCAAAATCAGCTACTCTAGAAATTGTATTTATTAACCATGACCATACTCTAGAAGGTAATTGCGAAAACCAACTTATTACTCCATTAATTGCATTACTAGCAGACTGTATCATATTGTTATAAGTATTAACTCCCCATGTAACTATATTGTTATATGCATTTACTAGCCATGCCCATATGATTCCTGGTAAAGTTGAGAACCAAGTTCCAATACTACTTATCCAAATTGGCACATTAGTTGTTAAATAATTAAATGTATCTATGCCCCATTTAACTATGGATGCTAGTACATATCCAAGGACCAAACCTATTAAATATGGAAGTTCATTAAACCAAGTAAAAATATTACTTATCCATGTAGGTATTGTACTAGTAAAGAAATTACTTACAGTAGCTCCCCACTGAACAATAGTATCTAATACAAACTGGAATGCACTAGGTATTGTCTCAGTAAAGAGTGTGCTTATTTCACCCCAAACAAATTGTCCTGCTTCAAGTACTGCATTCCATGCACTAATAACTGCATTTCTAAAACCTTCATTAGTATTCCATAAATATATTACCGCAGCTACCAAACCAGCTATTAATCCAACTACAATACCTATTGGATTTGCATCCATTGCTGCATTTAAAAGCCATTGAGTTACAGTTAATGTCTTTTCTACAGCTGCAGCATCTTTAACAGCCTTTGTATAAGCAGAAATTATTGCACTAATTGCAAATGCTACTTTCATAACACCCATTGCAGTTGCTATACCAATCAAACCAGCCGAAATTATACTTGTATTATCAAGTATCCACGCAAAAACATTCAAAAGTTTAGGTAAAACATCTTGAGCTGCACCTGCTACGTTTTTAATAATGTCACTTAATCCATTTGATATGTTTTTAATACTGGCTTGAATATCTTTGCTTGAAAAAGTAGCTTTGAATTGATTAGCCATTTCATTAAGACTAGGTAATACATCTTTTGCTATTGGTAATAAAAGTTCTGTTTGTATTTGCCTGCCGATACCCTTTAAAGCTTCACCAAAAGAGTTGTACTTAATTTGATTAATCTTATTCATTGTGTCTATAGTTCGGTTGTAATTATCCCCTATATTGCCTAATTGACTTACAACTTGTGGACCTAAATCTTCCCACATAGTCCCGAATAGCTTAACTCCGACAATGCTTTGTTGTACAGGATCATCCATATTGGCAATTGCTTCTGTTACTTGTACAAAAGCATCTCGTGCAGTATCTCCTCCAGTTGCAAATCTTTTAGCCATATCATCAGCACTAAACCCTAGAGCTTGAAATCCTTCTTGCGTTGTCTTTGAGCCATCAATGGCCCTTATACTGAACTCTTTAACAGCATCACCTATTTTATCTAAGTTAAAAGCACCATCAATTGCACCATCATTAAAGATATTAAACATATCTTCAGCATTTAAACCAAGCTTTTTAAATTGAACTGAATACTCATTTACACTGTCATATAATTCATCACTAAAATTTAAGTTTTGTTGCTGACCTTGCGCTAATAAATTGAAAGCTTCTTCACTCGTTATACCAAACTGATTCATAAGCGTGGTAACAGATCTCATACTTTCAGGCACTTCTACTCCAAATGTATCCCTAAAAGCTATTGCATTTTCTGTTGCTCCTTGAATATCTTCTCCAGTACCTTGCAAGTAAGTCCTAACTGTTGCCATACTATTGGCTACATCTTGCATACTCTCTCCAAAGTTATTGCCATATACATTAGTCATAGCTTCATTTAGCTTATCCATTTCATCTGCAGTAGCACCTGTTTGGGTTTGCAATGTATTACTAGCTTTTTGATAGTCTTCTCCTAGTTTTACAGTCGTTACACTGGCACCTAAAATAGCTGACCCTATTGCTGCAAATCCTCCTACTATTGCTATTTTAGCGGTATTTGCCATATCACTTAATCTAGTTTTAGTTTCTTCTGATAGTCCTGAAACACTTTTTTTAGCTTCTTCTGCACTATCTTCAAAATCTTTAGCAATGCTCATGCTAGCACTCTTAAAGTTTTGAGTTATTACTTTAGCCCCTGAATCAGTACTACTGCTTAATTTATCAATCCCATTTTGGACACCACTATTATCTATTTCTGTATCGATAATAATTTTTCCATCAGCCGTATATATCACCTGCCTTTCATGCAAAGTAAAAAGCACTTACAAATGTAAGTGCTTAATTTTATAAATACAATTCTTTTTCGATATTCATCTGTAAATTAGGGTTGACTCTACTTCTTAATTCTTTAATAAATGTTCCCCAATGTAAACTTGCTCCTACGATTTCAAAGCTTAATACTTTGGTTTCACCTTCTAAAGAATTATAATTTATAACCATATAATATTTTGTATTTGATTTTACTTTATTGCCTATTCCAGACATTCCTCCAACAATAGCTCCTAATGGTCCTAGTATAACACCACCAACTAAAGCTCTACCAACTGTACTTTTACTTTTTTCAATTATTTCTTCCTCAGTTACTACATTGGCTGCTATTAGTTGCTCAATTTTTATATATACTGTAGGCAAATTTTTATAAGCTCTAGGTACAACAGCTATTCTCCCATTTTCATCATCAATACTTAATTCAACAGCTGCACCTTTTATATATGAGTCTATACCATCCACAAGAGATAAATTCACAGCTATATTACCTTTTTTATTTTTCTTACCAAATATCAAAGTAAACACCCCTCATAATTTCTTAGTATTATATATGTTACCATTAATTTTATTTGCTTACAATAATATACTTAAGTCACCATTATTTATGAGAGCACTTTCGATATCTTTAAGTTTATCTGTTTCATTCTTACTCATAGGAATCTTATACAAGTCTTTCATCTTTTTATAAAAGGCTCTTTGTTCCTTGTCCTTTATCTTTGATAAATCCATAGCTCTATATCCCATTATCTTAACTATCTCATTATCCTCTTTAAGAGATTTAAACATAGCTTTAAACTTCCACCAATGTAAATAGTCTATATCTTGCAAGTCTACTCCATACTGGTCTAAAAAAGCAGCATAAACATAATCATCATCAAATTCAAAATCGTAAATATTAGTAATACTTTTCCCTTTACCACTATCTTTTGATTTAACTATATCTTTGCCACACCTATAGAACCAAAGTATATTTTCTATAGCTTTATCTATATTTTTAGGTAATATAGGATAATAAAGTTCCAGCGCTTGATATATTTTGTCCTTATCACTTATTTCATGATCCTGCATTAATAATTCAAATAACATTGAAACTCTAAAGTTTGAGTTTATCTCATACTCTATCCCGTCAATTTCAACAGTTTTGGGTAATAAGTCTATTATTATATTCATTATTTGCCTTTAGAACGTCTTGTTGCTCTATTAGCAGAATATTTATTAAGCATAGAATCTAATTCCTTTTTCTGCTCTGAAGCTTTATTATTAACTTCCTCAAATGCTTTAAAGCTAGTCATTACATTGTATTTACCTTTAAAAACTTTTTGGCCAGTTCCTTCTCCCCATAGTTTATCAAAAAATTCATAGACTATTTGACACTCTTTCTTTATTATCTCTGAGGATTTCTCGCCAGTAACGTTTTTACTTTTACTCATAACATCATCTAGTGCATTTTCATACTTTTCTAGCACTTCTGAATCGAAAAAATCTAAATCTTCTAATTCTGCTCCGTTTATTTTAAACATTTAATCTCCTCCTATGGTACATTTGTAAATCCTTCAGTAAATGTTTTTGTACTTACATTAAAGGTTCCTTCGATAGGATCACTTTGACCAAGGAAACTTCCTGAAACTCCTAGTTCTCCATCATTATCATCAAAACTATCTACACTGATAGCAACTTTGAATTTTCTTGCCCTATATGAACCTTCTGTTTGTCCTGCTTTATCAAGGTCTACTATGATATACTCTGCTTCGGTGTCTGCTCCTACTAGTTGCATTTCTCCAATATTACGAATATGTTCAATTACCTTTTCACTTACTATTTGATCTGCAGTAAATGAAGTTGCCCACTCATAACCTGTTATTGATTGAGTAGAACTTGATTGGTTTATATATCTTTTAGAAGTAGTTTGAGCTGAAGGACTTTCATTAAGTTCTGTAAATCCAGTTCCTAAGAGCTCAAAAGCAGCATCTACCTTTAGATAATTTGCTTGTATTTTTCTTTTTCTAATAGCCATTTATTAATACCTCCTCTAATTTTGAAAATAAGTTAATCTCATTTGTATTTGATAACGAGCAGTAGTAGAATCCTCTGCATTATCAAATATATATCCATTTGTTAAAGCTTCAATTGACCGTGCTTCTTTACCTTGTCCCATGATAGGTAAAATATTATTGTTTGTGTTATCTTCTAACCATTGTTGAAAATCTTCATAGAAACCACAGTTATCTATATTTTGCTGAATATCTGCACTATAGGCTTCTATACTAGAAAAAACAATAAGATACTGCCTAATGGTTGAACCATCAACGTATCTTTTAATAATTGGTTGAGAAGTGACTCCCTCTTCTATGTTGTAAGTGGTAGCTTCATTATTGTCTGAAAAGTCTACTCTTAACCTAACAACTCCATTAAATTCTTCTAAGTAAGGACATTGCTTTATATAATTCCTTAGTGATTCAAGTATTGTCATTCTGTCCTACCTCCTACAAATTTAGCTACAGTTCGAGTTATTTCTTTCCCTCTATCTGCCCATGCTCTTTTATCCCACATCTTCCCTCTCAAACCTTTTCCTTTATTTTCATAGTATTGTTTTCTTGCATAAGGCTGCACATAGGTAATTTTATTTACAGACTCTACTGCAGTATTTTTTAGTGATCCATTATCAAAAGGAACATATGCATCAGATATTCTTCTAACTTCACTAGTGAAAAGCCTTTGTCCATCTCCATTTTTATTAAGTTTTCTTTTTAATAAAATCTTATCAGCAGGGTCTAAGTTTATTCTTACTCTAGCCATCTATTTACCTCCTATCATGAAATGCTGCATAGAAGGACTTCCATTATCATTTTTAACTACAGACATTATAGAAATAACATTATCATATGAATTGTCTAGATTTTTTACTGTATTTATACCTATAAATTCAAAGTCACATTGACCTTTAACTATTCTATCAGTAGCTTTAAAAGTAAAATAATTATCTTTTGCAGACTCTGAAAGCTTAAACCATTCTTTAGGTTCAAGATATGTTTTACCACTAAAATCAGCTAAAAAAGGAATGAAAACATTAATAGAGTCAGCACTCTGCAACGTATTATTAGTTATCATCTTAGTTACTGCTCCTTGCCAATTCACACCTTTAATTATAGTTTTCTTATATTTAGTTCTTTCCATATCATCAACATAGCTATTATATAGAGTTATATCAGCATTAATTATCATAATTACTACACCCCTCTATATAGTAAACTTGTATTACCTAAGTACATTCTAGCTATACTATAATACTTACTATACTCTGT
Organism: Clostridium sp. 'White wine YQ'; assembly: GCF_028728205.1. NCBI lineage: Bacteria > Bacillati > Bacillota > Clostridia > Eubacteriales > Clostridiaceae > Clostridium > Clostridium sp. 'White wine YQ'. The sequence goes on along the minus strand of NZ_JAQYUU010000001.1, from coordinate 1,071,118 downwards.
AGTATTTGGATTAATTACATAGCTTACAGATACATTTCCTGTGCTCTCAGATGATTTAATACCACCATCATTATCAAGCTTTAAACCGCACTCCATAATCTCACATAAGCAGTCTTTTACATTGTTATCTATCAATGTTTCATCTTCTCTTAACCTATTAAAGGTTATATTATCTAAAAATATTCTTGCTTTTCTTTCATATGATTTAAAAGAAGCTTCGGGAATGGTCTTTCCTCCGAAACTATCTCTGTAGTAAGTAAAATCTACGTAAGCCATTCCCTTATCCTCCTATTTACCTTTTTTAGTTGCTGCTTCTAATTGTGCTTTTAGAGATTCATTTTCAGCTTTTAATGTTGTAATTTCTTCTTCCAAAGAAGCAACATCTTCTAGCTTTTCTTTAGCATCTTGATATTTAGCTAACTCAGCTTTTAAAGTGTCATTTTCAGCTTTTAAATCTTCTAATGTTGTAGCATGTCCAGCTTCTTCAACTTCGCCTTTTTCATTTATAACACTATAGCCTAATGCTAAATAAAATTCTTTTTGAACTTCATCTACATTTAATTGCTTATTACCTTTTTGTACAATTAACATTCATATCCCTTCTTTCTATGCTGAAATAACAAATTCAATTGCATTTACTTTGCTATCTAATACAAATACATCTTCAAAAGACTCTTCATAGTAGTAGTACTTGCCTTGAGTTTTTGCTGTTGGTTCATCTAACGCTGCGAATGTATACGTATGAGGTGTAATTACTGCTAATGGGTGGATTAAAACCATGTTAATTTGTTTTGCACCTACACCAGCAACCCAACCACTTGTGAAGTTGTAAATAGTTTTCATCAAATCGCTTGGTACTGAAACAATTTCAACTTCTTCTAATCTATTTATTGTTCTATTAATTGCACCACTATTTCCAGCCATACCATCAACCATAACTTGACGGTTAACTTGAGTTGCATGTTTAAGCATTGTCTTATAGGTTGGTGTTACATAAAGAATTCTTCCTCTAACTGGGACTCTTGCTTCATCCATCTTTTGCATTAAATTATCAAAAACAGTTAATATATTTGTTTCATCAATTACAGTTGTATCCGCAGTTTTCCCTTTTGATATCCATTCAGAATAAACTTTTGAAATTAAGTAAGCATCCATTTCAGGGAACTTTTGTTGTTCATTATATACTTGTGTAATATTAGGAATAGATGCTGCCATGTTAGTTTGATCTATATCCATTGGATGCACTAAAGTATCCCAATATCTTTGATTTGTTAATGTCTTTGTCTCCCATGTGTTATCAAAGTTTCTTGATGGAGAACCTATTGTATCTCTATTTGCGTCCTTTCTTCCTGTTGTTGATATAACTGGAATCTCGATTGTTTTTGAATTTGTCCACTTAAATAATGAATTACTTGGAGAGTTATATAAAGCTCCAAAGTTTAATACATAAGGAAAGTTTTGATCTAATACTTCTTGATATTGTGTAGCATAATTTAATACTGGCATAAAATATTCACTCCATTTCTTTTTTTTTATTTTGGTATGTTATGAATTGGTGTAAAGTTAAAACTCATAACATTGTTTTTTTGAATTTGTCCATCAGTTGGCTTTACAATTTGAGGTACTGGATCCTTTGGAGGTTCTTCAACTAAAAAAACACCTGGATTCTTTTCTCCAAATGTTTTAATGTAATCATCAGCTCCTAAGAACTTACCATCTTCTAACTTGAAACCTTGCTTTTTAAAGTTTTCTATAAATGCATCTTTTACAAAGTCATTAGTAAACTTATGTTGTCCAGTAAATTCTTTTACTGCAAACTCATAATCTTTTTGTGCAAGTTGCTCTTTAAAAGCTTTTGTATCAGCTTCATATTTAGCTTTCCAATCATCCGCGCTCTTTTTGATACCTTCAATGTCCATTCCTTTGAAATTTTCAATTTGAGCATTTGCATCAGCTAGAGTTTGCTTGTTTACCTCAAGTTCAGATTTTACTTTTTCTAATTCCTGGTTTGTTTTTTCTGTTGTTGATTTAGCTTTCTCTAAGTCCTTTCCGTTTTCACTCATTATTTTGTCTATAGCTTCATCAGAAAGGCCTTCAATTCCTAATGATTTTAAAAATTCTCTTTTCATATTCATTCCTCCAATACATTACGTTTTTTACGAATTTAACTTTTTCGATATTGATACTTGTTTCTTTTACGTCTTACAACTTTTAAAAAGACTCCTATATTTGATTATTAAGTCCCATAGAAGTTACTGAGTGCCACCTCCTTGCCCACGTACACTCTCATTCACTTATAGATTTATAAAACTTAATACCTAACTAACTATTTTTGAGCATAATAAAAAGCCTTATTTCTAAGACTTTATTTTTGAGCTTTATATAAGTGTATTGACTAAATTGAACTGCAAATATTTAGTTCCTCATAAAAGAATATTCCGTATTATCGAAACTATATTATTAGTATACACACTCTATAAGCCAAGTATATAACTGATTTATTTTTTCTGGAGAAACCTCATTTAACTTAATCAAATTTTGATCTATCCAATTTACTTCATTTTTTTTGAACCTCATAACAAACCATTGTTCTTTGCCATCATACATAACCTGTCTACTTTCATTTGATATTGTCCATGACCCAAAATACTCTGGCTGTTCTAATAAACAAACTTTCTGACCATCATAAGCAGTTCTTTCGTTCAAATAAGTCGATATGAGATTACTAGTATTGTTGGTAAGTTTTAGTTCTATACACCAAAAATCAACCTCCAATCTTTTCATTATCTCTTCAGGGTCAAATCCTTGACAAGTAACTATATTTCCAGAATTACGTCTTGCTATTCCTTCCCAATAGTTATTTGATATTTCTCCAACTTCTAACTCCCATTTAGAAATATATTTTCTTTTTATTTTAAATACCTCCAATCAAATCAAACTCGTAATATTTTACAATTACGAAGTAATTATATTATATATTATATGGATAATTCTGTATATAAATTAGAATTTTAGTTTCATAAATTCTCATTAACATAGCTAAAAATAAAAGCACCTACTATTTAACCTTAGTAAGTGCTCTTATTTTATAGGTGTTCTATCCCAACCACATTTTTCACAAATTTCATTTGCTACGTCAATATCAAATCTATCCTCTATGTGTTCAATATCCATGTCATCATTTCTGACATCTCCAATTTCTAAACAATACGCTCTTCTAATTTCTCTTTTAAGCAATGGACAGTATTTTAAGCTATCTGCAGACGGCATTTCATCACTCCCCCTTTATGTATTTATTATATTTATTCCTCCATTTTTGTGGTACTGCAGTAACAAGTTTATTATCAAGATTTAATACTGCATATCCATTTTGTGAAAGGAATTTTATCGTCTCCCGTTCAGTGTCATATAATACTAACTTTGCATTATTAATAAATTCTTGTGCATTCTCTTCAGTCATATTAACTCTATCAACTTTAGTATTCATATTATCTATTACATGTTGAGCTACATTTTCAATTTGAGGTATATATTTTTTTACTATAACCTCTTTGCCACTTATTCTTTGTAAGAATTCAATATTGTTTTCACTTAATTTATCTCTTATGGGTTTATCTCTTATATATGCATTAATATTATCTTGAGTATTTCCTAAATTATACAACTTATTAGCTTCTTTTTCAACTTTCTTATACGTTGAAACTGCCTTTTGGCTGTTTGATTTGTCAAATCCTATTACTTGATTTCGCTCATTCTTCCTTCTTAATCCTGAAGCATTAGAGAACTCTTTATATTCTTGTTTCTGCCTTTGTAATAATATACTTGATTTAGTGTATTCATCATCTAAACCTGCTGCTTTATATGCTAGAAGTTGTCTTTTGGTATCTCTCATAGCACTTTCTATTTTTCGCTGGTATTGTGCAGCTTCATATGCAGTGTATTTTTTACCTTTATAACCAAACTCTTTAGGATCTATATTCCTTAATTGACTATCTGTATATGTTGGTGTAGATACATCTGGGATTACTCCATGATATTGATGCCTACAGTTATATCCCCCAAGACCTTCACCAGTTCCATAGCCTGTAACTTTTTTTAATGAAGGATATTCTTTACTTTTTCCACTAAGCGAATACCACTTGCCTTGCCACGATTTATGATTCTTTGGTCCTGTTCCTTTATCTCTAGCTCCACTATGTGCTGTTACCTCTACTATATCTAAATCTAAATCTTCAATTGTTTTATCATTAATTTTTTGACTCATTTGATTAGTCGAAGTTAAAACACTTCTTCTAACTGCAACATCAATATGATTTGACCACCCATTATCATAGTCAACATATCTTAATCCGCTATCAGTTATTTTCTTGACTGCCTCTTTAATTGCAGAATTATAATCTTGTACCCCTGTACTTATTTTCATTTGTGCTAAATTCAATGTATCTTGATAGAACTTTGCTATAGGCTTATATTTTACCTTTCCGTTTTCCATAACTGCAAAACCTAAAGACTTTGTTATATTTCTTAATTCACCTTTAGTTTGCTTTATAGCCGCTTCTATATATCCTTCTAAAATTGAATTACCTTTAATTTTAACTGTCGATAATCCAGCCTTTTGATAGATTTTATTTTCTGCTTCTAAAGATACCGAAGCGCTTTCTTCTATAATTATTTGAATTTCCTCTAATGATAATCCTAAAATTCTTGCCGTTTCTTTCTCTATTAACTGCATTGATATTCCAAGCTCATTTGCTCTCTCTGATATCCATTCTGCAGTAGAAGTTATTCTTCCTGTCTTTGCAGCTCTTCTAGCAAAATCCTCTATTATGAAGCTCTCTAACTGTGAATATAAGTCAATAATATTCTGAGGTATATTACTTAATTGTTCTGGAGTTAATGACATAAATAATCACCTACTCAACAGTACCTTCAAAAGGTGAATTCCTAATAGTAGTAGATGTATCAGGCATCATTTTAAGAGCTTCTTCCTCACTAATACCATATTTCTTAGCAAGATATATTTCTGGTCTTAATAATCCACTAGAAACATCTGCTTGCATGCCTGCTAGCTCTTTTTCTTTATCAACTACAATACTATCATCAAAGTCAAAACTCATATCTTTATCTACATCAACTGGAGATACTGATAAACCTCCAAGTTGTCCCCAAACACTCATTGCATAAGCTAAACCTTCAAGAGCATTTTTTAAAGCTTTCTGAATGTCTTTAACAGTTTGATATGATCTTTGCTTACTAGATTTGATTTCCTCAGCTGTTTTATCTGTATCATTTGGATCACTTAAAGTTCCGTATGCTAAACCACATAGAAATTCGACTTTCCTAATAAGCTGGTTTAATCCATTGAAAAGTGAACTATCTCGTATTTCCGGACTAAATATATTCCATTGACTTGTACCACTTGAATTTGGATCTATATCAAATTTTCTGTAAAGTCTTTCTTTGCCTTGTGGCATTATTGAATTTCCACTTTCATCTCTTTTAAGCATATCTGAATCAATATCTATTCCTAATTCAGACCCTTCATATTCCCAAAGTATTCTTGACCATTGCTCATCTACCTTCTTTAACAAATCCTTTGAAACTCTAGCATAAACAGAAACTCCTAAAGGTGATGAAGGATCTATTGCGTTAGCTAGTGGCATTTTGAAATAAGAAAACAATGGCTTATCTACATTTGTTATAGTCACTTCAGGTTCTAGTTGTGCCCAATCATCAACTTCTGCTAATGGAATTTCTTGACCCAATGTTTGATTCATTGATGCATTTACTTGATTATAATTTCTATTTTTAAATGCAGAGTTCTTTATGAGATATCCATCTTTGGATAAGTTATGATATTCTAGTCGTGAATAAGTATATTCACCTATTACCTTTGTCTCTATAAATACAATTCCTGTTATTTCACCTCTACTGTTATAAGCAGTAGGGAAAAAAGCATCTGCTTGTACTAAATCAATCTCTATATGATCTCCATTAAGGTAGGGCTTAAATACTAATCCACCTTTAGCACAAGCAAATTCAGTATAATTTCTAATATTATCTACAACTACTTGATACTCTTTATTTAAAAACTCATTATTAGAGATCTCTGACTTAAATTCTAACGTAACTAATCTGGCAAACTCACTTGCTATACCGGCTGCTGTGTTCATACTAAATATAGTCTTATTATTTACCCAAGGAGCTTCATCCATATAAAGTTTTGTCCATAAGTCAATAGCATTACTCATATCATTCGATACTGCGATACTTACATTTGTTTTCTGTTGTATTAAGTCTTTGTTAAACAACTTATTAATCACCACCTTGACGAAGTTTTTGAAAGTATCAAACATTGATAATCACCTCTTTTTTATTGACCTCTTCTTCTCCATATTTCTTCCAATCCATAGCGTACAGCATCAATATGATGATTGTCTTTATCCGGATATCCACTTATTATATTTCCATCCTTATCTATTTCATGTTCATATTTCAAGAACTCTTTTGCAGTATGAGGACACCTTTTATTGTCAATAATTATGTTATTTAATGATTGTAGCCACTTCATTGAATATTCAACGCTACCAGGTCCTTTTACGGCTCCTCTAGCAAATAATCCATAACTTTTATAATCCTCAATAGATTTATTTTCAGCACTATCACAAGTGATTTTATCGTTAGGCTTAATGCTATGCATATTGACTAAAATATCATAAGTAGCTTTATTAGATTTTTTATTCTCATGTGCTTCATCAAAAATATATAAGTTTTTTCTAGCTGCATCATAATGCATTCTATTAAATGCCCACGGATCAGGGAACCAACCCCAGTCAACTCCATTGTAAACTCTATCGAATTTTTTAATTTCATCATCAGTTATAGTGCCAATAATAACATTGTCAAATATATCTCTACCAGTACCAGTAACTTTTCCTAAATAGTCATGCTCATATTGAACTATTCTAGTCTCTTTCATATGTTCAGCTTCAAGTATGAATTGTTCTCCAAGCCATTCTCTAGGAACTGCTAAATAGTCACTATGGTGCACAATTTTATCGCTTCTTACCTCTAATACTTCTTCATTACACCAACTTCTTTGACTTGCTGGTGGGTTAAATGAATAGAAAACAATAAATTTAGGTCCACCTCTCATTAAAGATTGGTTTATATTATCTAACTTTTCTTTTCCTTCAAATTCATCTACTTCTTCATACCATATATATTTTATATAGCCTTTTGCAACCTTGGTTGATTTCAGCTTTTTAGGTTTATCAGCACCCTTAAATAAAATAACTTGTCCAGTTGGCTTATATGTTATTTGAAGTTTGCTATCAGGTATTTCCCAATCTCCTTCTACTCCTAAAGCATATATGGCCCATGTTATTTGTTCGTAAACCGAACCTCTTAAAGTATCTTTGACTCTTCTTATGACCACTGCATTAGTAAGATTTCCCACTTGTGCATCTCTCATTATTCCTAATACTATTTGAATAGAAATAAAAGAACTCTTTGTGCTTCCACGTCCTCCTTTTAGCCAATAATGAGTGTGTAAGCCATTCTTTAAATCTTTGTGGATGTCATAAAAGCTCGAAGCTACAATTTCTTTTAAACTTACGCTTATCATATATCATCAACTATCCTTACAGTTTCTTTCTTTTCATCATTTGGTTCTGATTTCTTTTTAATCATTTCTAGTTTCTCATTTTCTAACTCAAGTTTTCTTTGAGTTTCTAATGAAAGTAAATCCATTCTATCTGATAACCATCGTAAGGCTTTCATTTTATCTTGTAACTTTAGTTTAGCACCATCTTTACCTTTTGAAATTTCAGATATTAAAGTACCATCAACTTCACTACTATCTTTAAAGTGAGCAAAATCAACTGTATAAGTTATTGGATTTCCATCTTCATTAAGAAGTGGTTCTCCTGATATCGGATTTAACATAGGCACTTTCCTCTGTCCAAAATCCATGTAATCACTTATATCCGTAAATGCAATATCAATGTACTTTTGGAATATGTCATCTTCACTTAACATTGCTCTGTTTAGCTTATAAGCTTTAAGTTTATTAATCTCAGTTTGAATTGAAGTTTTTTGAAGCAGTTGATATCCTTGCTCTCCTGCAGTATCTTTTGAGTATCCTGCCTTAATTGCTGCCTTAGTAGCATTAAAGCATTTTATATAGTGAATACAAAAAAGCCTTTGCTTATCAGTTAATTCAGTATTTTTTAATACCTCCTCAACTTCCTCAACAACAGGCTTTTCATTAACTTCTTTTTTCTTTGTTTTACATTTTGTTGTACAACTTTTATTTTTTTGTTGTACAACATTAATATTTTCATTCCATTTATCTCTTTGCTTCCATACTGCAATCTTCTTTTCGTCTTCATTTAGTATGGTTGCTATCTCTCTATTTGTTATAGCGCCTTTTTTAACTTTGTATAAATCAAATGCTCTATCCCTATTTGGACTTCTGCTCCTTGGCATTACATAGTCACCACCTCATCCCATGATTTTATAAATGAAAAAAGAGTAACAAGTAGCTACTCTTTTCATTACTTAATAAATTCTTTTATTTCTTTTATGCCCTTATATATCCTTGATAGAGCAGAGTTATCTTTTAAGTATTGTTTTCCTTTGCTTGTTATAGATATTTTTTTTATTACTGATGTTAACCCTTTCTTTTTTGCTGCAACACAATTAATTAATCCTTCATCTTCTAAATCTTTAATTATCTTACCAAATGCTTCCCAATCTAACTTATACTCATCAGTACTGTATTTACTATGGTGAGGTATAAATATTTGTTCACCTTTAATAAGTCTATCCTCATTACATTCCAATTCTTTTAATATACTATATTTAATTTTATCCATTAAAGTCATTTACTCTCACCCCCATTATGTATTTCTACATTATCGAGGAAAATCCTTTTATAGTAAACTTATATCAAATTATAATTTACCATTTTCGATATAAAGGAACTACTAAAGATTCTTTCGGTTTGCTATACTATATTTTTCAACATATAAAGAGCTTATTTCGTTAGTTAATTCTATAAAAAAATCATTGTACTCTAAAATCCACTTCTCTAAAAAATCAATCATAGCATAATGTATTTTTCTAACTTCATCAAGTGTAGGAGCTTCATGGTATATCTTTTTTTCATAAGATAAGAAATCTAAATTTTTACCATTCAAATCACACAGTTTTTTATTAAAATAAAGTGATTCAACGCATTTGCCATTTATCCTTATGTTATCATTTAGTTTGGTGATTTTATTAATCTGGCTATTTAAATCTTTTTTATAGTCTACTGTTATTTTTGGGGGAATAATACAGCAAAAATCTGCAAACTCATCAAAATAATTCATAAATTCACTTATCGATTTATGTAATATCTTATAATCCAATATTTTTTCATTTAATATTTGTATCTTTAATAAATTGTTGCTATATCTTAAATTTTCATCTTGAATTTTTCTAGTTATTTCTTTATTTTCTTCTTGTATTTTTCTTGTTTCAATGATAGATAAAATAACTGCTGCTAATGTAGCAATTCCTCCGATTATTCCTCCTAAAAAGCTGTAATAATCTCCATAAGGACTATGATATGTTGCATTCCAAACTAAAAGACCTATACATATTATAAAAGTCATGGAAGAAACTATATAATAGATTTTTTCTTTTTTCTTCATTCTATCACCTCAATGTAAAATATTGTTCATTAAGATTACATTTACTTTAATAAACTATATAAAACAATTAATCAATTAAGAGTTTTAAGGATTTAAAATTACTTCGTATACTTGAATAAAATCAGTAATTTTTATAGGTACATTCCCCTTAAAAATATCACCAATATTAAATAATACTTGTCCTTCATCTATGTCCTTATCGAATATAAATCTATATTCGCATTGTTCCTTATAATAAATATCCTTCCAAAAGAACCGTCTATTTTGTCTATTCATAAAGTCTTCAATTTGCTCTTTATATGGTACATTTACATCATAAAAAATTACATTATCATGAATAACATTTATATTTTCTTTTTGACATGTTTGCTCAATTTCTTTGATTAAATTTCCTGCTTTTATGAATAACACTGAATCTCTTTCGCCATCATAAAAAAAATTAAGCATATATCGTTTCTTGTCATCTGATAAATTTAATTTGTAACAGTTTTCCTCCTCACAAAAAATAAAATCGTCGTCATATAAAGAATATAGACAAAACATTGCTTTAGTCATGTCTTTTTTATAATAAAATTCTAATTTGCTATCATTAAAAGGAATTTCAAATTGATCACTTTTTAATATTGCTTTTTTTGCTTTCATTGGAACTTTTAATTCATGTTCATCTCCAATGCATTTTTTTATTTTTGTTTCTTTTTCCAATCTATAAAAGTAATCTGCGTTGTTAGTATAAATACTTCCATTACATAAACTTTCTAAATCTTGTTTTCTTCCAAATTTCAGAAAATACAATGGTAGTTTACTTGTTACTTCCATTACCATCACCCCTTATAAATACTTCTACATAAAATTTGTAATTCCTTTACAGTTCTACAATGTTTAATTAATATTGCTGGCAAATTAATAATTCGTAATTATCAATTCCTTATATCCTTTCCTAGCTTTCTTTTCTTTACTTACAGAATAATGTACTTCAACTTCTTTTAAATTAAATCCTTTATACCATTCCCTAACTTTTTCATGATCATTTATAGTTAACAAAAACTTTCCTTTGATACTTGCGAGCCTGTCCCTCAACATTAAGTGTTCTTTTTCTCCAAACTCATTACCATAGCCAGTTAAATCAAAATATGGTGGATCTGCGAAGAAAAAAGTATTCTCTCTATCATACTTATCTATTATTTTTTCAAAAGATAGATTTTCAACATAAGTGTTTCTAAGCCTATCTTTAATATCTGCTAATACTCCTTTATAGAATATTTGAGGTTTTGGCTTAGAAGTAGTTCCATATCCATAATCCTTCCCCTTAGCAGCGAAACTTTGACTTATCAAATATAAAAACCTAACAGCTCTATTTATCTCAGTAAGACTTGCAATGCTATGATTCTTATATTCCTCAAAAATATCTCTACCTGAAAACTCATATTCAAGCATTCTTTCAATCTCAGGAGCATGATATTTTATCATTTTAAAGAGGTTTATTAATTCCTTGTCTATGTCATTAATCACTTCTACTTTTGAAGGATCCTTCCCAAAATAAACCCATCCTGCTCCAAAGAATAATTCTACATAACATGTATGCTCTGGTATCATTTCAATTATTGTTTTTCTTAGTTTTGATTTTCCTCCCATACGTGGGATTGGTGGTTTTAACATTGCCATTCAATTCACTCCTTATTTTGATGATTAGGTTAATTCACACCGCCCATTACACCAAAATAAAAAACACCCAAAATTAATTGAGTGTTTTACCACAGTAACCACGTTGTAAGTCCCTGATTACTTAACATTATATAATAATATCTATTAACATTTTATACTATTAATATTTGATATACAAGGACATAAAATAGACATAATTATAAAATCATAATGGTTCTATATTAACATCCAGATCAGTATTTTCTCTCTTATTTTTTAATATTAATTTTCACTTTATTTAATTATCTTAAATTTTTATAATGACATTACTTTACTAATTAATGGTAGAACTTCAATTAGTTTTTGTTTTTCATAACAATTAATTATAAAATTATAATTCACTCCATGTTTCTTTGCTGATTCATTATATAATACCTGAAAAATTGATTGTCCAAATCCATACTCACAATTAAGTATTCCTGCTAGCTTTATAGCATCTCTTTGTGATATATTAAATCCTATACACCATCTTCTAGAATAATTACTATAAAACAAATCATCTTCTTTTAACATATTCTCACCCCCTCCAAATAATATTATCACTTTTATACAAAATTTAGTATAGTTCTAGACTCTCTAACTTTTATAAATTTTGGTAAACTAATTAGCTACTTATATCCTTTTAAGAAGTATTATTTATCTATTGATGAATTCTACAAACTAAACTTAATCCCATCAATCCCAAAGAACAACACACTCAACTCTTCAATAGCTCTCTTCTTATCTCTCCCAATAGTTTTATCACTGCAATCTAACTCCTCAGCTATTTCAGCTATTCTCTTTTTCTCAAAATAGTATTTATATATAACATCATATCTTCTTTTCTCATTATAGTTCTTTGATAACTTTGCCTTTTGCTTATAGAACTCGATAGCAGTCTCTATATGTTTAACTATAATCCTTGTCCTAGTTTTAGTTCTCTTTATTGCTCCAATATATACTCCCTCATATTCTTCATCTTCACCAATCATTAAGTCATTCTCTATTAAATCTAATACGTCCTCTGGATCTTCTTCAAGTTTATTTTCATCTTCTATTGCATAATCTATGTGCGTTATTAGATTCTCATAGTTTCTAAGTAATAAATCTGTATTTCTAAATCTTCTATCTCTTTTTCTCTTTGCCTTCTCTTTTTGCTGCTTCTCACTTTCATAAAGAACCTCCTTTACTATTAGTGAAAGAATGTCTTTATCTATATTAATATTTGTATTAATCATTCATCTTCCTCCTATCGTTAATTTACTTAATTTGAACTAATATTTATATACTAACTATAGATTATTTCTGTATTGTTAAATAAAAAAATATCGCAAGTCCATTCGTTTTTTCGAATAGTGCGATATTCTAATTCAATGTTTATATATAAATATAATAAGATCATTGATGGAGTTGGTTTTACTATTCTTTTTTCTCATACTTTTTAACAACAAGTTCACGAGCCTTAGTGGCATGAATACTTTGTACGTTTGACTCAATTGTATTTATTTCATAAATTCCATTATATAACTTCAAGCAATAGCAATATCCTGGAACTAAGATAACAACCTTGTAAAATTGCTTTTCCATAACTAATTGAATATTTTGCATTTCTTGAGTAGCTTTCATTATCATCCTATCATTTGCATAAATATCTGAAAAAATAAATAACCAATTCCACTTAAAATATTTATATCCGTTGCCATTCAATTTATTTAACTTAATTTTAAAAGCCTCTAATATTAAATCAAATGAATCTTTACCAGGTTTTCCTGCTAAAACTCCTCCTTCTAGATTACCTCCACATTTTTTTATTTTTGCTAATGATCCTTTTTTATCCCGAACTCGATTATAACATATGTCTGAATATACATTTTCTGCATTTATTTGATCTTGCTCTCTTGCATTGGTCACCTCGATTCCACATTTTCCATCACTTGTTTGTAAATCAGGTTTATCTTTGATTTCAAGATTTACAAATTCTTCTGGATAGAGTTCTTCAAGTACAACTTTTGCATAGCATTCATAATAATCATTATTCATATATTTTGGTAGTGGCTCATTTTTATTTATCATATTAACACTCCTAATACTTTTACATAACATCTATAAAATATAATAATCTATTTACTAATATCACAGTATTCAGTTTGCAAAAAATATACAGTATTTCATTGTTTATTTTAGCTTGATTAGCTTTTAAACTACAAAGAAAGAAATACCATAAAATTCATTAACGTTGAATAGTAATGTACTTGCTCTTAATTTTTTTAATTGATACTTTCTATTTTATGAATAACAACTTCTTCATCTTGTATATTCTCTTTTAAGTAATCATATTCCTTATTTACCCAATTATATAAATCAATTATTATTTTGCAAGTCTTCTCAATATTATCTTGTACTGCTTTTATGCTACAAGGAATACATTCACTTAAAAATATATCCTTGCCTAGAATCTTTCCACCATCTTCAATCACCATTGGTAATCGTCCAACTATCAAGCTTTCATTTACAAGATAGAATAATTCATAAAATATCTCAGGCTTCAAATCACTTTTATATCGTGTTAATATTATATTAATTTGTGTTGATATTTCATTAAACCTATTTATCAATAGCTCACTCCAACTAATTGAAAGTTCAATTGTTGCTAAGTTGGAGTCGTCTGAGAGTTTAATACCTTCTGAAATGTTTTTTATAGTTTCAAATCTAAACAAATTATTAATATCATTAATACGCTCATCTTTTATTAAACTACTAAGTTCTACTTTTAACTCCATGCCATACCAAATAGAACGAACGTTTTCTATAACTGCTTGAATTTCACGATGTATCGCACACTTTAATCTTAACAGTTCTTTCTCTTTTTCTTTAGCATCCAGTAATTCAGGAATAAAGTTTACAAGTAAATAAAACATATAACTTACTATGTAACCAACACTTAAATTGTATAATAACATATCTGAATTATTGGGTTTTATAAATATTGGGGCAATCTTTAAAGGTATAATACTTAATATCGGGATGTCACAAAACTTTATTGAAATAAAAATTGATAACACACAAAATATAGTTAGTATTATAAAATATATTATTTTTCTCTTCGCCATATAAACTCCTTTTATTTACAGATACTTTCGATAAGAAAATTATATCATGCTTACAATAAATTAAGAACTAGCATAAAAAATACCGCATTATTCAATTATCAAAGAACATCATCAAACTATTATTTAGCTTGTCTCATATCAATTCTCATTTGCCTATCAGCTTTCTTTAGCATTTTAAAGTCATCATCATCTAATGCTATTTCCTCAAGTAAATTAGGTATTGGTGTTATTGTTGTACCCCAACCTAATCCTAAGGCGCCTAAAACTTCTTTCCACTGCTTAACATCTGGTTCAACTATCTTGTCACAGTCAATCTGTCTTAAAACACTGTAGAGATGCGCAATAATTTGCTCGTTGCTTATTCTTGATATCCAAAACTCTCTACTCTCGATTATGAATTTGTATCCAGTTAATTCTTCAACTTGAACTGGAACCTTTTTAATTTTCATAACCCAATCTTTATCCTTGTTTATTTCATCACCAACATAATCTTGATCCTCTATGAATAATATCTTCTCAACATTTATGTTTATAAAGCCGGGGACCTTTTCCTTGAATGCCTCTTTAATCTTCTTTGCTTTAGGATAGTAAAAATCATTTTTAATCCAATATTTCAAGCCATACTTTCCATTGTTTAATGCCCTTATTTTTTGGATCTTGCCATTCCCAGTACCTTCAACATACTGCAAATTAAAACCTACGCAATTTATTTCTTGTACTTCTCCAGTTACTTCATTTTGAATTTTTATATGCATTTCTTTTTATTCTCCCTTCTAACCTTTTTTAATTCTTCATACTCTATCCATCCATCTTCATTCCCATGCTTTAAATTCCTTGCAACCCATGTCAATTTAATTTCTGGATACCTAGAATCAAACATCTTTCTTCTCATATCACCTTGCTGAGTGTTTGTCCCTTTAACGTCTATTAGCTCAGTAGTTCCATCTAGGTGAAATACAAGAAAGTCTGGTGTGTATGTTATAGCTCTATGAGTTTTACCATTCTTTTTGAAACTTCCGAGTAATTCATATTTAGGCTGCAATTCAAAGTTAATTATCTTCCCTTGAGCCTTTTGCCTTTTGAGATACTCATAATATTTACCTTCATCCTTAGAATCAAATGTTATCCCATCGATAACTATTTTTTTAGCTCCGTATTTGCTATTTATCACTTTAACACCTCCATGCTTGCACCATTAACACTCAAGAACATCTATTGATTTTTTACAAAGCAACTCCATAGGTTGCTTATACTTACTCTCGATATATGTCTTTTTAAAGTCATCTGGTGCCCTAATAATTATCTTGTTATCTGCTTCGTTAACCTCACATGGTTCAATCCATGTTCTATAAGCAATTTCTTTAAACTGATCTAGAAACGCTTTTCTAAATCCAGTTAGGCTAGAAAGAGGAGGAAGGGTTGGGGGTTTATCTTCTCCTTCTTTCTTTTCTTTTATTTCTTTACTATTCTTATTAATTTCTTTAATTTCTTCTTTTGTGTACCCTCCGTTGGCCCTTTGTTGTACCTTGTGTTGTTCCTCTGATGTATCTTCCGTTGTACCTTGTGTTGTATCCTCTGTTGTACTTTTGGTTGTTCCTTCACCTTGATAAACTTCATAATTTACAATGGTTAGAGTTGTACCGTTAGGTGTACCATTTTTAGTTAACATACCTTCCTTTTCTAATAACAAAAGGTATGTCCTAACCTTCTTCCTACTCCATCCCCATCTTTCACCTAACTTGATCTCTGATGTATAATAACTTCCCCTAGGAATTGTCACTGTTTTATTACCAATTAGTAGGGTTTCATCTTTCCATCTCATAAGCTGAATAAGGTCTACAAACTTTTGAAATTTTTCAGCATCTTGATATATCCAATGCTCAAATATTAATCTATCTAATTTAATAAATCCCCTATTTCCCTTATCCATTTTTGCCTCCTATAATTCTAAGTTAATTTCTAATCCTTTGTTTGCTATATATACAGGCTTTCCTGTAAGCCTCTCTATTTGACTTTTAAACTCTCTAGCGTTGCTGTTACTATCTGATAAGTGAATTAACACTACGTTGTTTACTACGCTTAAATCATTTGCTTTAAGAAACTCTTTAACATTCTCTAGGCTAAAGTGAGATTTAATTAATCTATCTCTTAACACTGGATGAATTATCTCATTATCTAGGTTTTCTTCTAGAATATCTTGACTATAGTTACACTCAATAAGAATATGATTTATATTTTTGAATTTGTATTCGCAGTAGTAACTATCAGTTATAAATAAAAGCTTTCCTAACTTTTCATGTTGAATAAGAAACCCTAAAGGCTCTACTGCATCATGCTTTGTACTAAAAGGTAGTACTGTAAATCTTCCAACCTTAAATTGATTCTCTGATTTAATAAAATGTAATCTGTGATAAGTTTCTATTGCCTCACATTCTTTAAGAATTGCTCTTGTAGTTCCTAAGCTTGTATAAACATCAATTCCATCCTTTAATAGCTCCCTTATTGCCTTAGAGTGGTCTTTATGCTCATGAGTGATTAAACACCCTACTACGTTACTTAAATTGAAATCTAGGCCTTTTAGGATTGTTTTATATTGTAACCCACACTCAATAATTAAAGTTTCTTCATTGTTTTGGAGTAAGTAGCAGTTTCCACTACTACCACTCCCTAATACTTTTAGTTTCATTATTAAAATCCTGGTCCTTCAAGTTTTGTTTGTTGTAGTGTTTCTGTCTTTGTAGATATAGGCTCTACATCTATAACCTTTGCTTCGGTTTCTTTAATATCAATTTCTTTAGTGTTTGCATTTTCACTTATTTCCTGCTTAACTTCATAATCTACGCTAACTAATTCTCTATCTTCAAATGGTTCTTTATCTGAGTTATTAAAGGCTTCAACTAAAATATCACTATCATCTGATGTATTAACAAACATTTTGCATGCTCTATTTATTACAGTCTTCTTTGCCATTTCATCTGTAAAGTTAGTATGTGCCCCTGATTTACCTTTTGCGTAGCCTTGATTCCATGAATTTTTAATTTGAGTTATATTCATAACCTCTGTATGAATTGGCCCCTCTTCACCTAAAACTATTGCAAAGGCTCCTTTAATTTTATTAAGATCTATATTTTCAAATTTAGGATTATATTTAGTAATCTTAAGTGTTGCCGTTTCAAGGTTAAATTCTTGTTCAAATTCATCGCCTTCATAAATGCAATATGCTTTAACATCTTTTACACCTTTAATCCTTTTAGCTACTGCTACAGTTCCCATATAACTTTTCATTAGCTGAAGCTTATTTCCGTATACTACAAAATAACATTGCTTTTTAGAGGGGCTTAAACCTTGAATAACCATATCTAATAATGCATTTGCTATACTTGACTTAGTACAAACTTGTAAAGCTGGTTTCTTCTCTCTATCTATAGTTTCCTGTAATATTAACCATGCACTTTTAATAGCGTTTTCTGCACTATACCCTGGTGGTATTACTAGATCACCTTTTTTATTTAAATCCTGTACTCTACTCAAAACTTCATCTGTTACATTCTTTTCTTGAACTGCTACTGCAGCTGTATTTTTATCTGACATATCTATACCCCACTTTCGATTCTTAATGGTTTATCTTTGCTAACAATTAGATTTATAATTTGACTATTTGTATCTATAAGACTATTTACAGACTCTCTATTATCTATAAATATTGGTGCTTGTACATCATAGAAATTTGACAAAGCATTTATTATATCTAGACCAGCATTATATTGACTTGCTGTATTTGCATTACTAAATGGAACACCATCTATAAGTGCCTCGCAGCATTCATTGATTCCTCCATTTACTTGAACATCAAATAATTTGAATTTTACATACTTGAACTTATCATTGATGCTTTGCTCTAAAAGGTTAACTTTAGTTTTTATAAATTCCTCGCATAGATACTCTGTCTTTTCTAGATCTGCTATTTGTTGAGCTAATTTCTTCTCATCTTCTAAAAGCTCATTTATTCTATTTTTTACTTTTTCATTATTTTCTTTAGCCGCTAGTTGATTGTTAATCCCTTCAAGATCAATCTGTAAGTTTATCTTCTTATTCATAAGTTGGTGAATGTCTTGATCCCTTTCTACTGGCTCATTAATTTTGTCTTCTAACTCTTTAATCTCAAGTAATAATTTTTGATATTCCTCGTTTGAATCTAAATCTATTTCTATAGTGAAATTACTTAGTTTTTCTTCAAGTTCTACTTTTAAAGCTGTATATTCTTTAATCTCACTATCTAATGAGCTAATTAATTCATTATTCTTTAGTAATCTATCTTCATATTTATTAAGCTCTTCTTTTTTTCTTTTACCTTCAAGATTTATATTTGCTAGTTGCTTTGATATATTTTGATTATGATTTTCAGATAGCTCTTGTTTTAATGCTTCTATATTCTCTATGTCTAATGGTCTTTTGCAAGTTGGACATATGAACTTACTTTCATCTAATTCAAAAGGAGCTTTTTGAACTTCTTCAAATTTAACTCTTAGATCTACTAATTCTTTTTGTAATTTTTCAGAAATTAATGTGTTATTTTGAAACTCTCGCTTTGTACTATTTAAGTCACTATTAAGGCTTGCTAGTTTACTTTTAACTTCCCACTCTAATTTATTGTGAAGTTCAATCTTTGGTTTTTCAGCGTTTTTCATTTCTGAAAACTCTATTTCTTTAAGTTTAGATTTTAATTTATATATCTCATTTTGATATTGCAGCTTTTCTTCATTTACTTTGTTTCCATCTAATATCTTACTTTCTATTGAGTTAATCGCACTTAATAAACTTCTCTTTTGAAACTCTATTGCTTCAAAGTCATGTTCCTCTATTGAGTTATTTAGCTCATCAACTCTATAGGGTATGGATTTCTTATCTTCGGTTAATTTTTTCTTTTTAGCTGCTGTAACTTTCTTAAGTTCATCTATACTATCTGTGTTTGAGAAATCCTTAAGCTTTGTTAACTCTTCATTTGAGGATACTATTTTCTCATTAGTTATATCTCCAACAATTTTGAGAATTATTTCACGTCTATCTTGCCATTTCATGTTTGTACTAAAATATAAAGGGTTAGTAATTAACTTAAAGATATTTTCATCTATAATTTCATTGATTTTCTTCTTATATTCATTCATTTTTGTAGGTACTTCATCAATGTAATAGCTTGTCTCTGTTCCTTTAAGCTCACTTTCAACTTCTCCACGTTTCTTTACCCATTTCTCTTTTAGAATCTTTTTTAATCTTATTTCTTTGCCTTCTATATCTAGAAAAGCTTCAACTTCTGTTTCTAACATATGAACTACATTGTTATTTTCATCTAATGGTTGAACATCAAATTTACTTCTATCTTGACTATCTTTATCAAAGAGCAACCATGTAAAACCATCAAAAATAGTACTCTTCCCAGTTGCATTTTCTCCAAATATATTTGTAATATTTGAAAAGTTTATATTAAAATTCTTTATTCCTTTAAAGTTCTTTATTTTAAGACTTTTTAACTCTATATTCATTTATACTTCCTCCAATTTCATTCTTATTCCCATAGGCTTTATCTCTATATTTAAGCCTTCTTGTTCTGAATAAACTTGTCCATTTTCAATATTATTCTTGAATTCTTTCTTATTTTGCTTTATTCTTAAATTACATACTTTTACAGATTTAATTGCGCCTTCGGGTGCTCTTTTTTTATCTTTAATATAACAGGCTGAATTTTCTCGCTTACAGCCTTCAATACATAAGTTGCTTTTACTACAATGTAAGCAACATAAATCCCTACCATCAACAGGACATTTATCAACCCTACAAAATATCATAGGCATTCCTCCATTTCTGATTTTCCTTTCATAGCTTGTACTATAAACTCATCTAGTTCTTGACTTATCTCTATTGTCTTCGGATCTAATGGTCCGTATAAACTGATATATCTGTATAACTTTTCCCTTAGCTCCTCCATATATTACCCCCATAAGTATTTATTTAGTTCTTATTACTCTTTTGCATATGCTACAACTGAAACGAGTTTACCTGCCACGTTATTTATCATCTCTATACTTGTGTGAAATTCATCCTTCTCTTCATCAGAGATAACTCCATCAGACATTATCTTTTTAATTACCTTTACTGCTGGATCTAATTCATCTTGTGCCAGTATTGTTTGAAAAGCCATATCTACATTAGTTTGTGGAGTAACTATATTGGGTAGGTACTTTCCTAATACACTTGTGTTTTTGATATGCCACCATGCTAGTAATGGAGCTTCATATATTCTTGTCATATTGTCAACTATGTCATCTGGAACCTTAGTCTTGCTATTTTCATAATCAGATAATGATCTATCACTTATATTTAATAGTTCTGCAGCTTTGATTTGTGTAAATCCCGCATTTTCTCTGCAGATTTTATAATAGTTCAAGCATCTTTCCTTCATTCAATTTCATTCCTTTCTAATTTAGAATTAAAGTATATTAATCATATCTTTTAATTCAAAACCTCTTATAATAGCGGAGCTCCCACTTGCTCTGCTTTTTCCCTTAACTATTAATTTCAACAACTGTATTACTAATTCTCACTATTATGTTTCTTAACTTACTATTCTCTTTTTCCAATTCTCTAACTTTCTTCTCTAATACAACCTCATTTTTTGTTTTATAGTTGTTTTCAACTACATTCATATATTCCATGAGACTACTCTCATGAATTCTCCAGTCCTTGCCTACCTTAAATGCCTTAATATTGTTTTTATTGATTTCTCTTAGCACTGTATCTTTGCAAACTGATAATATTTCAGCTGCTTCTATTGTTGAGTATGCTTTCATAAAACTCCTTCCTTTCTGAATAATTTTCAATTTATATGTTCCCTTACGACACTATGAGTTTAAAAAAATATCATCATTTTCATATCTAAATAATTTCTTTATTTGTATAGATAATTCAAATGATGGATTTTTTTTACCTAGTTCAATGTTTGTATAAGCTGATCTGCTTATTTGCAGTCTATTAGCTATCTCTTGCTGCGTTAATTCCGATTCAATTCTTAAGCCTTTTAATGCTTTTCTCATTTTACCACCTCGTTTCTAAAAGGAACTCTAATATTATAATAGTTCCTTTTAGAAACATTGTCAATATTTTTATATACTTTTTGTTCATTATTGACACATATGTTTATTATAGAAACAATACAATGTAAAATTTAAGTAGGAGGTGTCTATATGTCATTTAGCGAAAGACTCAAAATTTTACGAAACTCAAAGGGCATAACTCAGCAAGATTTAGCAGATATATTAAAAGTAGAAAGACCTACTATTGCTGGTTATGAAACTAAGGGAAAACAACCTGATTATGATAAACTATTAATATTATCTGATTATTTTAATGTTTCAATTGATTACTTGCTTGGTAAATCAGATATTAAAGAACCTGCAGAAAAGATTATTGAGAAAAATAAAGACACTGAATATACTTTAGCTTTACATAATGCTAAAGGTTACGATGATAATCTTCCAGAGGAAGCTAAAAAAGAAATTGATAACTTTATTGAGTATATAAAAAATAAATATAAAGATAAATAAAAGTGTCCTTCGGGGCACTTCCTTTTAAAGTTTTTGTTGGGATTTTTTTATATTTAAAATAATTATTTACAATATTATGAGGGGGTAAATTTATGGGATTGAAAATGAGGAGAAGCGTCAAATTAGCTCCAGGTGTTAGATTGAACGTAGGTAAGAAAAGTATGGGTGTTAGCTTTGGAACAAAAGGTGCCAGGTATAGTATAAATTCAAGTGGAAGACGTACTACTACAGTGGGAATTCCTGGAACTGGAATATCCTATTCTACTACTACTTCAAAGAAATCTAATTCAATACATCCAAAGTCTTCTGTTTCTTCACAGAGAGTGCTTGAAAAAGAAGCTCGATTACAAGCAGCGAAAGAAGAAGTTGATGAATATAATTCTCTTATTACATCAATTAAATCCATACATAAAGTATCAGACCCTATAATTAGTTGGGTCAAGCTTTATAATATACCAAAACCTTTTGAAACTGGAACAATTGGTCCAAATGAACTTAATGCTAGAAGAATATTAGAAAACTATAAACCTGGATTTATTGCAAATATATTTAAGTCTATGCAAGTATCAAAAAGAAAAGCTTTGGAACTAAATATTGCAAAAGCTAAAGATGAAGATACAAGGAATTATGAGTTATGGCTCTACCAAAACAGCCTTGCTTCAAAAATACTAAGTGGTGATATTGATACTATGCTAGAAGTAATTGAGAAAAATCGTCCTCTTGATGATTTACTTGCTTATGGAAGTGAATTTGAAATATTTATTGAAGACCCTAAGACAGCTGAAGTTGAGTTTGAAGTCTTATCTAATGAGGTTATTCCTGATTATGTTTTATCATTAACTTCAACTGGCAAGGTATCAAGTAAAAATATGCCTAAAGGTGCTAGGTTAGATTTAATTCAAGATTATGTATGTAGCTGTGTTTTAAGAGTTGCAAGAGATATGTTTGCAATTCTTCCATTCGAAACTGTTATAATTCATGCAAATGATACTACCTTAAACTCTGTAACTGGACACGATGAAAAAGTAACTATTTTATCCGTAAAAATTGATAAGAAAACATTATACAGTCTTAATTTAAATAGCATTGATCCATCTGACTCAATGAGTAATTTTAAGTGCAATATGCAATTTAGAAAAACTTTAGGATTTAAACCCATTGAAAAAATTGAAATATAAATTGATTTTTTCTATATATGTAACCTAAATAATAATTTACTATAAATTATATAATTTTATAAATAATAACATATTTTTACATTAACGAGGTATATATGCTTAATGAACTTTATTCTGTTTATTTTAAAAAGTGGGGATTATACAATGTTATATTTAAAAAGATCCCAATTATGAAAAAAATCATTTTTTATATTCCTACTATAATTATTTTTATAGTCCTAAATATTATGATTTTTATATTTGGCAATAAATATGTATTGCAAGTAACAATACCCTTTTCTTTTCCAAGTATACTTATCATATTCTATCTACATTTTAATTATTATGCAAAAAAAATACTCTTTGATATCTTTAAAATCGAATCTCCAGGAAAAATAGCTAATTTTAAAGATTTTCATTCTATTAAATTAGAATCCTTCAAAGATTTTATAAATCGAAAGTATAACTTATTAGAAAATTCAGATGCTTATGATTTGTTGATGGAAATCTTAGATGAAAAGATTGCTGATTGCAAGGCACCATATGTTATTGACACAAGTATCAAAATTGCTATTATCGGCCCAGTTTGGATTCAATTTGTAACATTCTTTTTCCAAAAAAGAGCTAATGGTGGAATGGAAGCTACTTATTTTTTCTTGATTTTTTCATTTACATTATTAACACTGTACCTCTTATATAGTTTAGTTAAACCAAATATAGATGATTTTGTTAATAGTTATTATAATGACTTAAAATCTTTAAGAAATTTAATTAAAGATTTGAAATTAGAACAAATAGCTAGCAAGGATAAAAATTCCTTTATCAATGAAATTTATTGAGGTGGTATAAGTATGAAAACTGAACGAGAGTTATTAAAGTTATTTGATGATTCAAATTTAAATAGTTTTAAAATTAAAAATAATGTTGAAACAGCTAACTCTATTACAATAATGAATATCGATGATTTAATTAAGTTATCCATCAACTATGGCATAGATGTGATGTTTTATTATTATACCTTCATAGATCAAGAAGATTTAATAATAAATGATGATGTACTATCAAAGTTTAATATTGACTCAGAGGCCTTATCAGTTTTGGAAGATGAAATTAATAAATATAATGAAAGCTTATCAAAACTAGATTATAATAAACCAATTTGTTTATATGTTTATTGTATATATCAAGGATTTCTTCTATTAGCAACGGAAGAAGATTTTTGGTTTGTTGATGAAGGTTTTGGCACTCCAGAAGCTATTTGTGCAGAATTAATAACTGAAAATTTAGAAAATATTATGTCTAAAAGAAAAAATAAGAAAGATGAAATTCTAGAAAAAAGAAAAATATTGCGTGAACAAATTCTATCTGATGAAAAATTTCATAAGTGCACGAATGCTCAATTAAGAAAAGTTTATGCTAAGGAATTATTTAATGATAAGCCTAAAAATCGAAACCTATTCTATAGAGAAAATGGAGACCCATATGATATTTTGATAAATGAGTTTATTGAAGATGTTTGGAAAGAATACAAAACTTCTCTAATAAAATAAGTCATCTATTAGTAGATATTAAATGTACCTTTATAGAAATGAAATCTTTATAAATATCTTTACGTTTAATTTTTAATTAAAATTCTTTATTCTATCTAGTTTTTGTGATTTCGCAAATCATATACTCTACAATATACTGATGGTTTATAAAAGTGCTCTTGTAGACACTTCTTTATATATTTATTACTATCTAATTTTACATAATTGAAAGGACATTATATATTTAAATGGAGAATTTTATAATAAATCAATTTAAAAAGTTAGCACAAATTATAAATATAATAAGTAGACCAGGAAAATTTAAACCATATATTTTTTTATTAATTATATTGGCACCAAGTTTAATTTGGGATTATTTTTATAAAGATAGTGACTTTATATCTGGGCTAGCATATATGGTCTTATGTCTTGGAATTTCATTTCTTCTTTTTTTTGGTTTTATTCATAGTAAGCATAGTAGTTTGTTGTTAAAGACTTTCTTCAAAAGCTCTTTAACGCCTATAGAAATTCTTAAAAATTTCAAAGCTAAATCTTTTATATATTTGATTACTATATTCATGTTCTATATTTTAATTTGTTTTTCTATGGCTATCACAGGAATAGTTATTGTATTTAACATAAATTTTAGTTTTAATTTTATAACATATTCATTATACTTTCTAATTTTATTTCTTAGTATAACATGGTTTCTATATCATATATGTTTAACTAAAATAGAATTAGATTATATTAAAGAACTTCTTAATTTTTGTACTTCAGTAAATGCATCTATATTATTGACTATTTCAATCATAACTTCTAAAGATGATTTACTTAAAATCTCTATCACTTCGCTTGGATGTGCTTATTCTTGGATTAACTACTTCATTGCAAAGATACAAAATCAAAGGACATTAAAAGAAAATAAAGTAAATAGTGAAGATGAAAATATTCACTACTATCTTGAATAACTGCTATTTAATCTAATTATTTTATAATACTTTTAGGTATTGATATATTGCAAAAAGATTTATTAATTAATGATTTGTTTAAAATTTATTCTGCTGAAGATTAAAAAAAATATGGAGTTTTACCTATAAGATTTCATATAATATAGCGCTAATTATTGTAGTTTAGTAAAATTAAGAGATACAAAAAGCTAATAAGCTAACCATTAAGATATTTTAATATGGTTAGCTTATTTAATATATTCACAAGAACATATGTTCTTATTTTGTGTTATAATATTTTCATACTTTAGATAAGGATGGTAATTACTTATGAAAATATTAGAAAAAATATATGAAATAATAGATAATGAAGGTATAATATTAGAAGAAGTTAAATTTAAACATAGCTATATAGAAGGACTCTATTTTAAGGCTCCTGGACTGCCTCCTTCAATAGCAATAAATAAATCTATACTAAGCGATTCTAAACGTCTTATTTCCGTTCTTGCGGAAGAATTAGGACATCATTTCACTTCTTATGGAGATTTAAGCACAGAATGCTTTACCTACTCCGAGAAAATTCAAATTTCTAAACAAGAAAGAAAAGCTAGAAATTGGGCAACTAATTTTATAATGCCTTATGAAAAAATTATAGATGCAATAAAGGAAGGTTATAGAACTATTTTTGAGTTATCTGACTATTTTAATGTTACGCCTATATTTATTTTAGATAGGTTCTATTTCCTAAGTCTTGAAAAACCAAATTTGGAAGTAGACAATCTACTTTTCCCTATTAATCAATCTATATATTACGAAAAGGAGATTTGTATAAATGAAAGGTAGTATTTTTAAAAAGAATAATGCATGGAATTATCGTGTCGATATAGGAATAGATCCTCAAACTGGTCAAAGAAAAAGAAAATCCAAAGGAGGATTTAGAACTAAGGCAGAGGCACAAGCTGCATTAGCTGAAATTCTTAATAAGGTTAACTCTGGAACCTTTATAGAAGAAACTAAAATGACAGTAGATAAGTACCTAGATTACTGGATTGAAGCTTACTGTATTGGTAATTTAGCCCCTTCAACTCTTAAGAGATATAATGAGCTATGTAATACGATTAAAAAACATTTAGGCAAAGCAAATCTTGCTACATTACAACCTATAGAAATCCAATCATTCTATAATAGACTTCTTGATGAAGGCGATTTATCTGCAGCTACTATTTTAAAGGTACATAGAGTTTTTCATACAGCCTATAAACACGCTTACGCTTGGAGATTAACTTCTACAATTCCAACTACTGCAGCTACTCCCCCTAGACCAGTTAAATCCGAATTTAGTGTTTGGGATTCAGAAGAAGCTACTCTATTTTTAGATAAGATTAAAGAACATAATATTTATATTGCCATATTATTAGCTCTACAAACTGGAATGAGATTAGGTGAAATATTAGCATTAAAATGGGACAACGTAAATATTCTAGGTAAGACATTGACTGTAAGAAATAGTTTAAGTCTAATAAAGAAAGAAATTATTATAAAGAAACCTAAAACAGCTAGTTCTGTAAGAACTATAGCTCTAATGGATACGACTGTTAATGAGCTTAAGAAAGTAAGAAAAAAACAACTTGAGTTAAAATTATCTAAAGGACTTGAATATGAATATGTTTGTTTATGGGATGATGATGCTAGACATATGTTACCTGATTATGTATCAAAGACTTTTCAAAAGTTAATAAAAAAATATAACTTTAAAAGAATTAGATTTCATGATCTTAGACATACTCACGCTACTCTACTATTACAACAAGGTGTTCATCCTAAAATAGTTAGTGAAAGATTAGGGCATTCAAATATAAGTATGACTTTAGATATTTACTCTCATGTTTTACCTAATATGCAACTTGAAGCAGTAAAAAAATTAGAGAACATTTTTAACTAAAAAATATTTTCGGCCACGTTTTGGCCACTTTTCTATATTCCAAAGAAAAACAAGAACCCTGCAAACTCTCATGTTTACAGGGTTAAATGCCAATTTTGGTCTGAGTAGCGGGACTTGAACCCGCGACCCCAAGACCCCCAGTCTTGTACGCTACCATCTGCGCTATACCCAGACATCATTACCAGCATATTATATACCAAATTTCCAGTTAAATCAATTTACAAAACCTACTTTTTCTTCTTTTCTTGATTCTTATTTATTGGCTTTTTTGTATCATTTTTTGAGTTCTTAGTGGTCTTAGTATTTTTGTTATTCTTACCTGAACCACTTTTGCTTTTCCCTTTATCCGGCATAGTATCCTCCTAAAAAATTAATAGGCCATAAAGCTATTTAAAACTCACCTTAAGGCCTATATTAATTAGCATTTCGCTATAAAATTATGCAGATTAATCCGCCATTGCCCTCATTGATTATTTTTTGTAGAGTTTTTTGAATTTTAACTTGTACATCCTCTGGCATTTTATATAGTTTATTTTGTAAGCCCTCTTTAACTAAAACTTCTAGAGATTTACCAAACATATTACTTTGCCATAACTTTGATGGATCATTCTCAAATTGATTTAATAGTGATTTCATAAGCTCCTCAGTTTCCTTTTCAGAACCCATAATTGGTGATATTTCAGTTTCAATATCAGCCTTAATTAAATGCAAGCTTGGAGCACTAGCCTTTAATTTTACTCCATATTTTGATCCTTGCTTAACAATTTCAGGTTCTTCAAATTTCATTTCAGTTAATTGAGGTGCTACTAGACCATATCCAGTGTTCTTAACATCCATTAAGGCTTGCGATACTTTATCGTATTCAACCTTAGCTAAATGTAATTCTTTTATTAATTCCATTAGATGAGAATCAGATTTAATTTCTGTATCACATAATTCGCTAAGTATTTTATAGAATACTCCATCCTTAGGTTTCATCATTATCTTTGCACTACCGTCACCTAAATTCATTTCTGAAATATCACTTTGTGCATAGTAATCTTCTCCTGAGGTACTATCTAAACACCCTTTTATATCTCTAACTTTATATATGTTCTCACACATTGATCTGATTATGTTTATAAAGTTTGCCTTTAGCCAATGAGAACCATCAAGTTTTTCAATCCATTCCGGCATATCTATGTTTATTTCTTTAACAGGGAATTCTTTAAGTACTTGTTTAAATAATTTTTGAATTGAACTCTCATCCATTTTCTGAACATCTAATATTTGAACAGATACATTGTATTTTAACTCCATGCTTTTTCTTAATTCTTTTGTTTCTGTTGAATTTGGATTTATAGTATTAAGTACAATTATAAAAGGTTTATTTATAGATTTAAGTTCATCTATAACCCTTTCTTCAGCTTCAACATAGTCTTCTCTTGAAATACCAGTTATTGAGCCATCAGTTGTTACTACTAAGCCTATAGTAGAATGATCAGTTATTACTTTTCTTGTGCCAATTTCTGCCGCATCTTCAAAAGGTATCTCATTATCATACCAAGGAGTATGAACCATTTTTGGTGTATCCTCCTCCATATATCCTAATGCTCCTTTTACAATGTAACCAACACAATCAACTAATCTTACTTTAAGCTTTAAATCTTCTTCGATTGTTATATCTACAGCTTCATTTGGCACAAATTTAGGTTCTGTAGTATGAATTGTCTTCCCCGAACCACTTTGAGGTAATTCGTCTTTTGCTCTTTCTTTTTTGTAAGTATTTTCGATATTAGGAATAACCATAAGGTCCATAAATCTCTTTATGAATGTAGACTTACCAGTTCTTACAGGTCCTACTACCCCAACGTATATATCCCCTTGGGTTCTTTCTGCTATATCCTTATAGATATTAAAATCCTCCAAGCTAATCCTCCTAAAATATTATTAACAATATATATATATTAATGAGCTACAAAAAGTATACTGGTTTTATAAATTATTTATAAGGATTTAGATACTTAACAAATATCATTTTCAGTTACTTTATTACAAGTCTTGGGTGCTTTTTCTTACAATTATAGTATAATTATGTTTATATTCTTTAAGTTATTAATCTTTTTAAGAATTGGGGTATGAAAAATGAAGATAATTAAGAAAAATCCGAGTGAAGTAGATGCAATTAAATTAATGGATGAGCTATCTGAAAGCTTAGAAAATATAACTGGGGCTAGTGGAAAAAATTCTTTTGATCCAAACGATGTTCTTGTTCCTCGTTCATTGTTTGTAATAGCTTATGATGATTCCGGACAAGCTATAGGCTGCGGAGCTTTTCGTCCAATTAGTGAAAACACTGCAGAAGTAAAAAGAATGTTTGCAAAGGTTAAAGGTTTGGGAATTGGAACAATAATTCTAAAACATTTAGAATTAGAGGCTAAAAATATGGGTTATGACTCTTTATTACTTGAAACAAGAGTTATAAATAAAGCTGCAGTAAACTTTTATAGGAAAAATAACTATATCCCAATAGAGAACTATGGTAAATATACTAATAATCCTGAAGCAATTTGCTTTCAGAAGAATTTATAACAATAAATAAAACTCCAGAGGAACTAAACTTTGTCCTTCTGGAGTTTATATTAATAGCTTTCGCTTTTTTTATCTCTTTGCATAAGCTCTTCAATAGCTTTAATTGGATCTTTTTCTTCAAATATAAATTTATAAAGTACATCCGTTATTGGCATGCTTACACCTAAGGATTCCTTTAAAGTATAGAATGCGTGACAAGCTTTTACCCCCTCAACTACCATTCCAACTTCCTTTAATACCTCATCTAGTTTTTTACCTTTACCAAATAAAATACCAGCTTTTCTATTTCTTGAATGCATTGATGTACAGGTAACTATTAAGTCTCCCATGCCTGTTAACCCATAGAAAGTTTCTTCCTTACCACCTAGTTTAATTCCAACTCTAGAAATTTCTTTCATACCTCTAGTCATAAGAGCAGCTTTTGTATTATCACCATACCCTATTCCATCAAGGATACCTGCTGCAACTGCAATGATATTTTTAACAGCTCCTCCAACTTCCACACCAATTAAGTCTTCATTTGTATAAATTCTTAGTGTTGGTGTCATAAACAGTTCTTGAACTTCTTCAGCAAGCTGCATATCTTTGCTTGAAGATACTATGGTAGTAGGTATTAATGCAGCTACTTCCTCTGCATGAGATGGACCGGATAAAACTACCGGCTTTTTATCTAAAACTTGCTCAATTACCTCAGAAAGTCTTAAATTAGTGCCGTCTTCTATACCTTTTGCAAGGGAAATTATAACACTTTCCTCATTTAGATATTCTTTTATTTGCTCACAAACATTTCTAATAGATGAAGAAGGTATTGTAAGAACTATATATTTAACCTCTGTTAAAGCCTCTTTCAAATCACAAGTGGCTTTAACATTAGTTGGAATCTTTACACCTTTTAAATATTTCTCATTAGTTCGGTTTTGATTGATTTCTTGAGCTATTTTTTCATTCCTTAGCCAAAAGTTAACATTATAGCCTTTATTTGCTATCACTGTAGCCAGGGCTGTTCCAAAGCTACCTCCTCCAAGAAAAGCAACCTTCTCCATAACTATTCCTTCCTCTCTCTATATTCTATCTCAATTCCAGTTCCTTTAAAGTCAAAGCTTTCTCTTAACTGATTTTCAAGATATCTTTCATATGAGAAGTGAGAAGCATTACTATCATTTACGAAGAAAATAAACTTTGGTGGTTTTGATGCAACTTGTGTAGCATAGAATATTTTCAATCTCTTTAAACCAACAACTGGCGGCTCTTTCATAAGAACTGCTTTATTTATAACTTCATTTAAAATACCTGTAGAAATTCTCTTTGAGTAATTATCATAACAGTATTTAGCAACTTCTAATACCTTATGAACCCTTTGACCAGTTAAAGCTGAAATAAATAGGTATTGAGCATATGACATAAACTTTAAGTTTGCCATTAAATCTTTTTGGTAGTTAGCCATTGTTTTGTCATCTTTCTCAATTAAATCCCACTTGTTAACTATAACCATTATTGCCTTCTTAAGTTCATGAGCATATCCAATTATCTTTTCATCTTGATCGGTTACTCCTTCTTGAGCATCAACCATAAGTATACATACATCTGCTCTTTCAATAGCTGTATATGTTCTAATTACTGAATATCTTTCTATTTCTTCTTTTACTTTACTTTTTCTTCTAAGACCAGCTGTATCGATTAAAGTAAATTTTCCTATATCAGTTTCTAAATAACTATCAATTGCATCTCTTGTTGTACCAGGAACATCTGATACAATAACTCTTTCTTCACCTAATAGTTTATTAATTAAAGAAGATTTTCCTACATTTGGTTTTCCAAGCATAGCAATCTTTATATATTCATCTTCTTCCTCATCTTCTCCGATAGATTTAAAGTGTTCTACTACTCTGTCAAGCATATCTCCAAGACCAAGACCTTGCGAAGCTGAAATTGTAACAGGGTCACCTATTCCTAAGTTATAGAATTCCCAAGCGTTATCTTCTTCTTTTAATGAGTCAACTTTATTAACAACTAAAACTATAGGTTTTTTACTTTTTCTTAGCATTTGAGCAACTTCTTTATCTGCTCCAGTTAAACCTTCTTTTCCATCAACTATAAAAACAATAACATCAGCAGTTTCAATAGCTATTTGTGCCTGTCTTCTCATTTGTTTAACAATAATATTTTCATTTTCTGGCTCTATTCCACCTGTATCAATCATAGTGAAAGTATGAGTTAACCACTCTGCTTCAGCATATACTCTATCTCTAGTAACTCCAGGTGTATCCTGTACTATCGATATTCTTTTTCCTGCTAATCTATTAAATAATGTAGATTTACCTACATTTGGTCTACCTACTATGGCAACAATCGGTTTTCCCATTATTAACCCTCCTCTAAATGTTTATTTATATTTTGAATTAAGTCTTCTCCAGTATAGTCCACAACAATAACTTTAACACCTAATTCTTTTTCAATATCATTAATTTTAATATCATCAAGCATAACTAATTCCTTTGAATTTGAAAGTTCATAACCCTTTCTAAACATATTACTAGACATAATTAAATACTTAGAGTTAATTTTCCCCTTAATTTGTTCAATTATATCTTTTCCGGTTAACAAACCTGCAACAGTTATAGTTTCACCAAAATGATCATTTTTAATTTTAAAAACATCTATATTTATATTATTATTTGCTTCTTTAATTTTATTTGAGGCCCATAAGATTTCATCATAAGCTGAAACACCTGTTATCATGGTAAAGTTACCTTTTGAGCTTTTATTTAAGCTGTCTAAGTTATCTAAAATATATTGTCTAAATAATCTTATCATACCTATACCATCTTCAAGCTGTTCATATTCTCCATAAAAATCTTCTTCAGGTACATCTATACCTGCCATAACGTAAAACTCATCAGACAAACGTACAAAAGGTGCTCCAATCTCATTCATATACTTTGTTTGTAATTCTTTAAGGTCTTCAATTTCTTTTAATGCAGAATTTTTGTCAAAAGTTTTTAATTTTGCTAAACCTTCTCTATGTTTTGTAACTCCTATTGGCACAGCTGCAATATTTTGTACATGCGGATAAAGCTTATATAAGTCTTCTACAGTCTTTTTAAGCTCTTCTCCATTATTTACTCCTGGCACAACTACAATTTGAGCATTCATTACAATTTCTGCTTCTGCAAGTCTTTTAAGTCTATCATATATATTGCCTGCAAAACGATTATTTAGCATCTGAACTCTAAGTTCAGGATTTGTAGTATGTACACTTACATTAATAGGACTTATTCTGTAATTGATTATTCTATCAATATCTGACTCTTTCATATTTGTTAGGGTTACAAAGTTTCCTTGTAAAAAAGATAATCTTGAATCATCATCCTTAAAATAAAGTGTATCTCTCATACCCTTTGGCAATTGATCTATAAAACAAAAAATACATTTATTAGAACAACTCTTTGCTCTATCCATTATGGAGCTTTCGAAATCCACCCCTAAGTCTTCTTGTATATCCTTATCAGCCTCAAGAATCCAAACTTCTCCATTAGGCTTTTCTATTTCAACTTCTATATATTCATCAGACATTAAGAACTTATAATCCATAATATCTTCTATAGCAGTACCGTTTATAGATAATAAAAAATCTCCAGCTTCAATTCCAAGTTCTTCACCTAAACTATTAGCTTCAACCTTTAAAATTTTATTTTTCATAACTTTCTCCTAGTTTTTTGGCTTATTAACCCATACTCTTTCATTATGTAATCTTAACTTAATTCCTAAATTAAGTCAAGAATTATGAATTTCTACAAATTAATAAGCAGAAACCCTTTGGTTTCTGCTTACCTAAAAAATACTAATCACATTTATTCATTCAAATCAACATATTTACCAGTCTTTAAGTAAATAGTCCATTCACATACATTAGTAACATGGTCTGCAATTCTTTCAAGATATTTGCATACAAATAATAATTGAGCTGATTGACCAATGTGTTCAGATTGATTACTCATTATACCTAATAGTTCTTCAAATACCTTCTTATATAAAGCATCTACTTCATCGTCCATTTTACATATACTTAATGCTTTTTTCTCATCTAAAGCTATATATGCATCAATTGATAACTTAATCATGTTTTGAACCTTTACTGCTATCTCGCCTATATCCTTAAGTTCCTTAACATGTTTTTGATCCTTTGTTCTCTTTACAATTTTACAAATGTCTACTGCATGGTCAGCCATTCTTTCTAAGTCTGTTACGATTTTTGCTGCAGTAAATATATCTCTTAAATCCACAGCTAAAGGTTGTTCAGCAGCAATAAATTTAATACAGTCCTCTTCTATTTGCTTTTGTAGATTATCAACTAAATCATCCTTTTTAATAGTTTCATTGGCTAAATCTACATCCTTAGTTTTTAATGCTTCGATTGATAGGAAAATTTGTTTTTCAACTATGCTACCCATTTTTATTATGTCTTCGTGTATTTTTTTTAATTTTAAATCTGAAGAAGTTCTTGTCATATAAATCTCTCCTTTATTCAGTTTTTAACCAAATCTACCAGTAATATAGTCTTCTGTTCTCTTATCTGTTGGTTTATAAAATATGTTTTCAGTTAAATCATATTCTACTACTTCACCATTTAAGAAGAAAGCTGTTTTATCGGCAATTCTACCTGCTTGTTGCATATTGTGAGTTACTATAATAACTGTGTATTTCTTTTTTAATTCATCCATAAGCTCTTCTATCTTACTAGTTGAAATAGGATCTAAAGCTGAAGTTGGTTCATCCATTAGAAGTACTTCTGGTTCAACAGCTAAACTTCTAGCTATACAAAGTCTTTGCTGCTGACCACCTGAAAGCCCTAATGCACTTTTCTTTAATCTATCTTTAACCTCATCCCATAAAGCCGCCCCTTTTAAACTATTTTCTACTATTTCGTCTAGCTCTGCTTTATTTTTTATTCCATGTATTCTTGGACCATATGCTATATTATCATAAATAGACATTGGAAATGGATTAGCTTTTTGGAATACCATTCCTACTCTTTTTCTTAATAATATCTCATCATAGTCGCTATAAATATTCTTTCCTTCAAAAAATACTTCTCCAGTTATATTTACACTTTCTATTAAATCATTCATTCTATTTAAAGTTCTTAAAAATGTAGATTTACCACAACCTGATGGTCCAATTAGAGCTGTAACTGAATTTTTATCAACTTCTAATGTTATATCTTTTAGCGCTTGAGATTTACCATAATATAAATTTAAGTTTTTAGTATCTATAATTCCCATACTTTTTTCCTCCTATTTACCACTATATGACTTATATAGTGCATTTCCAATAACTCTTGCTAGAATATTAAATAATAGTACCGCTATGATTAAAACTGCTGATGTACCATTTGCTATTTTTGCAGCATCAGGAACTAACCCTTCAGAGTTTAATTTCCATATATGAACTGCTAGAGTTTCAGCAGGCTTAAATAAAGAAAATGGTGATGTATTATTTACAAGGCTTATATCTGTAAACTTAAGTCTTCCTGAACTAAGTCCAGCAGTATATAAGAACGCTGCTGCTTCACCAAATATTCTTCCTGAAGCTAAAATTATTCCTGTTAATATTTGTGGCATTGCTGAAGGTAATATAACCTTTTTTATAGTTTGCCAGTTAGTGGCTCCAAGTCCTAAACTTGCTTCTTTAACTTTTTTTGAGGATGCTTTTATTGCTGTTTCACTTACTCTTGCAAGAGAAGGTAAGTTTAGTATGGAAACTGAAATAGCCCCCGCTAGTATAGAATATCCCCATTGAAAATATGTTACGAAAACCAATAATCCAAATAAACCTATTACTATAGAAGGTAATGATGCCATAGTTTCTATGGATAATCTAACAAATCGAACAAATCTACCTTCTTTAGCATATTCTGCTAGATATATTCCTGCTCCTATTCCAAATGGAACTGTAATAATTAATGAAATAACAAGCATATATAATGAATTAAATAATTCAGGTCCTATTCCGCCACCTGATGATGTAGTTTTAGGAGCTGATGTTAAGAATTTTATATTTAGTGAGGAAGCTCCTCTATAAATTATATATCCCATAAATGCTACTAGTAGTAAAACTACTAGGCTGGATATAACATATAAAATTACTGTTGCAATCTTATCTTGAGTTTTTGCTTTCATATTACTCACCTCTTGATCCAATCTTTCTAATTATTAATATGAATAAGAAACTAATAACTAGAAGTATTAATGCAAGTGTCCAAAGAGCATTATTCCATGGAGTTCCTGTTGCAGTATTAGCCATATCCATAGTTATAATACTAGTCAATGTTGCAGTTGAGTCTGTAAGACCAGCTGGGATTCTTGCACTATTACCTATAACCATTTGTACAGCTAAGGCTTCTCCAAATGCTCTTGCTATTCCAAGAACTACTCCTGTTAATATTCCGCTTTTAGCTGCTGGAATTATTACCTTACTTATAGTTTGCCACCTAGTAGCCCCTAATCCATATGAAGCTTCTAAATAGTCTCTTGGTACAGTACTGATTGCATCTGAGGCAAGTGAAGCAATAGTTGGTAATATCATTATGCTTAAAACTAAAATACCTGACAACAAACTAAAACCTAAACCTCCAAAGGAGTTTTTAATTAATGGAACTAAAATTGAAATACCTATCCATCCAT
Organism: Clostridium sp. 'White wine YQ'; assembly: GCF_028728205.1. Taxonomy (NCBI): domain Bacteria; kingdom Bacillati; phylum Bacillota; class Clostridia; order Eubacteriales; family Clostridiaceae; genus Clostridium; species Clostridium sp. 'White wine YQ'. The sequence continues at coordinate 1,034,197 of NZ_JAQYUU010000001.1, read as the reverse complement.
AAACTACTGATGGTATTCCAACAAATAATTCCAATGCAGGCTGTAATACCTTTTTACCAAATTTACTTGAAATAAGATTCATAAATATTGCTAATGCTATTGCAATAGGTGCACTAATTATAACCGCGCCTACTGAAACAAATGTCGATCCAAGTATAAACACTAAAGCACCATACTTAGGTGTGCTTGCATCTGGTTTCCACGTAAGTCCAAGTAACACATCTTTAATGCTTTGTTTATCTGTTATAAATGTTTGAAGCCCCTTTGATGCAATAAAAAACATTATCGAAAGTGTTAGTATTATGATAATTATTCCACATAAATAAGCATATATTTTTCCTGTATATTCTGTTCTTAATTTTTTTATAAAACTTCTTGAGCCTTCCATACTTTAATTATCCCCCTCCATCAAATTTAGGGCTGAAACTAATCAGCCCTTGGAGAATTATTTTTAATTATTATTTAACCTTCATATCTGATCCGTTAATGTATCCTTGTTTATTAATAACTTCTTTGTTTTTATCGCTTCCAATGTAATCTAAGAATGCTTTTACTGCTTCATTTGGTTCGCCTTTAGTGTACATATGTCCCCATGACCAGAATATATATTTTCCAGTTGTTATATTTTCTTTAGTTGGTGCTACATTATCAATGCTAACTCCGCTTAATTTATTTTTAGCCTCATCACTTTGCAAATAAGCAAGTGAAACATAACTGATAGATCCATCTGATTTTTCCATAGCCTGAACTACAGCTCCATTACTATCTTGAGTAACTCCAATTTTATCATTTTCTAAATCTTTGTTTCCATCAAGTACAACTTTTACAAAAGTCTTTCTTGTTCCTGAAGAACTTGGTCTGTGAACAACTATAATTTCCTTGTCTGGTCCGCCAACTTCTTTCCAATTCTTAATTGTTCCAGCAAATATGTCTTGAATTTGTTTCTTAGTTAAGTTAGTAACATTTAAGTTTTTATTAACTACTACAGCAAAACCTTGAGCAACTACCTTGTGATCTACAAGTGCTTTTGCATCTTCTGGTTTTAAGCTATCTTCGGCAAAAACGTCTGAGTTTCCTACATCAACCGCTCCTTGAGAAACTTGAGTTAAGCCAGTTCCTGATCCACCACCTTGAGCATTAATTGTTATATCTGGATATTCTTCATTAAATCCATCTTTTGTTGCTTCAACTAATGGTTGTAATGCAGTTGAACCTGCTAGTGTTATGCTTCCTGATAAATTATTTGCTTTGTTTGAAGCATCATCTTTCTTTGCACATCCAGCAAAAGCTGAAAGTCCTAAAACTAATGATAAACCTAAAATGGTTATTTTTATTCCTTTTCTCTTCATTTCTATTCCTCCAAAACTTAATTTACATATTTATTATTCCTTACAAGATTAATAATAAACCTTCAAAGTTAACCCACTATTAGATTAATGTAAATTAGTATTATGCTAATGTTAATTAAAATTAACATTAGATATATTGACAAGGAATTTTACCTTTTAATCTTTATTTAAATTACCTACATATTCTTCTTTCTTAATAAAAAAAAGAGGCCATTGCCTCTTTTTTAATTATAAATGTTTAATTTTAACCAAAAACTTACTTCCTTTTCCCACTTCACTTTGAACATCAATTGTTCCATTATAGCTCTTTACAATGTGTTTTACTATTGCTAGACCTAAGCCGGTTCCACCTTTAGCTCTACTTCTAGCTTTATCAACTCTATAAAATCTTTCAAAGATTCTTGTTAATTCATTTTCAGGTATTCCACAACCCGTATCTTCTACTTCAAAATAGTATTCTCCATTTTTGCTATAACTTCTGCAGTTTACTGTATCTCCTTCTTCTGAATACTTGATTGCATTTTCAAGAAGGTTAATGACCATCTGTTTAAATCCGTCTTTACTTCCATATAAATATACAGAAGAAACATTAGAAGTGTTTAGTTGTATTTTTTTATCATCAGCTAGTTTTTTCATCAATAATGTTACATCTTCAACTATTTCTTTAGGATGGAACTCTTCTTTAACAATATCATTGTTTTGTTCAATGTTTGATAAAGTTAAGATATCATTAATTAATCTTGTTAGTCTTTCTGATTCATCATCAATAATACCTAAAAACTTTTGCCTAGTTGCCTCATCTTCAACATATTTTAAGGTTTCAGCAAAACCTTTTATTGATGTAAGTGGAGTTTTAAGTTCATGAGAAACATTTGCTACAAATTCTGATCTCATATTTTCAAGCCTTCTTATATCTGTTATATCTTGCAATACAGCAACTGTACCTATGAATTCACTTCCATTTATAATATCAGTAGTTCTTATTCTTAGTATTCTTTCACTCGGCCAAATAATTTTAATCTCATGTACGCCTTCAGACTTCTCTTCAAAAAGAAGATCTAATTCAAAATCACGAATATGATCTAATAGGGGTTTGCCTATTATGTCTTCCTTAATACTGAATATATTTTTTGCATAAGGATTTATCATAATAATATTATGCATTCTATCAACCGCAATTACACCACTATCCATGCTAGTCAAAATGGCTTCAAGTCTATTTTGTTTTTCTACGACTTCGTTTATTTTTGACTGTAATTGTTCAGCCATGTTATTAAAAGTTTTTCCTAGTGAACCAAGCTCATCCTTCGAAAAAATTCTAACTCTTCTATTATATTCCCCTTGAGCAATTCTAGAGGTTATAAATTCCATTTCCTTAACTGGTTCAACTATAACTTTAATTAACTTAAAAGATAGCCAAATTGTAACTAATATTACTATTAAAAAAACTAAAATATAATACTTAAAATATCCGTTGTAGAATAACTTAGTGTTTTCTAATGGAATTGAAGTTCTAATTACACTTCCATCATCTAACTGAGTGGCATAATAAACCATAGTTTTGTGTAATGTATTTGAAAATCTAATCGCAGAACCTTCACCATTTAGTCTTGCTGCTTGAACTTCTTCTCTTGTATTATGATTATCTAGTTTTGAACTATCTTCATCAGAGTCAAAAACAACTTTTCCATCTTTTAAGATATATGTAATTCTTATTTCAGGAGTATTTTTATCAGCTGCAGCTAACTTAGGTATGTTTTCTATATTTTTCAAATTTGAATATTTAACTAGGTCATTATAAATCCTTAATGTTTCTTTTGCATTATTTACATATTGGTAATTTACCATAGTTATAAATGCTGTACTTACAACTATAAGTGCAAATAGCACAGTAACGATTATAGAAAATAAGATTTTTTTTCTCATATTTAATCTCCGCTGAAGAATCTATATCCTATACCTCTTATTGTCTCAATTAGTTTAGGATTTTTATCATCTTCTTCAACTTTCTTTCTAAGGTGTCTTATATGTACGTCAACTGTTCTAGTTTCACCAATGTATTCATATCCCCATATCTTATCTAGCAATGTTTCTCTAGTTAAAACTTTTCCTCTATTTCTAATTAGTATTTCTAATAATTCAAACTCCTTAAGGGTCAAATCCACTTTTTGACCATCCTTTAATACTTCATGTTTAACAAAATCTACTGATATATTATATACATTAAATGCTCTTTCAGTTGTTGTACTTGATGTTGTTCTTCTCAATACAGCTTTAACTCTAGCAAGAATCTCTCTAACCGAAAAAGGTTTAGTTATATAATCATCAGCTCCCAGTTCAAGGCCAAGAATTTTGTCAAGTTCTTCACTCTTTGCTGTAATCATTATTATAGGAATATTTTGAGTAGCACTTTCCCTTCTTATTTCTTTGCAAACGTCATAGCCATCCATACCCGGAAGCATTACATCTAGCAATATAAGCTTAGGTGGTTCAGCTTTAATTTTTTTTAATGCATCAACCCCATTCGTAGCTGTATCTACCTTGTAACCAGCGTTTTCAAAATTAAATTTTAGTAGTTCTAATATATGTTCTTCGTCATCAACAATAAATATCTTCTCACTTGACATTTTTAATACCTCCAGCTATTTTTTTACTATAAATCCATAGCATCTTCCTGAATTAATTCCATCTCTTCTGTAAGAATGCAATTTAATATCCTTTTCACAACAAGTACAGTAATCTAATGTTAATATATTTTCATCTTCTACTCCTAAATCATTCAACCCTTTTATAATAGCTTTTTTAAGAGATAAATTTCTACCTTTGAATAAATTTACTCCTCTGAATGAATCTTTCTCAATAAATTGTGTTTTAAGCTCTTCACTTACTTCATAACAGCAATCATGAATATGTGGTCCTATTATTACCTTTATATCTGATGCTTTACAACTGTATTCACTCTCCATTGATAAAACTGTCTTTTTAACAATTTCTTCGTAAGTTCCTCTCCATCCACTATGCACCGCTGCAATTATTCCAGTTGATTTGTCATAAAGAATAACTGGTACACAATCTGCATAGAATACTCCTATTCCAGTATTTTTTAAGCCTGTTATTATAGCATCTGCCTCTAATTTTGAAGTATCTTCTTTAATATTTATCAAATTAATTATCCTATCAGAATGTACTTGAGATATATATTTTATTGAATCCATAGAGAAAATATCTTCTAAACTTTTTATATTGGCTTTACCATTCTCAGTGCTTTTACTATAACTTTTTTCTCCAATTGAGAAATATACTTCATAATTATCATCTACTATACCTATAAAATCCTTCATTGTTTTACTTTGCATTTTTTCTTACCTCTTAATTTTAACATTTTATATAGATAACTTATTGTATTTATAACAAAAATTAACACGTCTTAACTAAACTATAACATAAATTTTTAATATAATAAAAGGACTACTTACAAAGTTACTAAAAGATATATAATTAACTCTTTTTAGTACGCTTTAAATTATGTAGTCCTTAATATACTATTTATTTAACATTAATCGTTCAATTTCTTGAAGGAAAGTATTTATGTCTTTAAACTGTCTATAAACTGATGCAAACCTAACATAAGCTACTTCATCAATGTCTTTTAACCTATCCATTATCATTTCTCCAATAAGGTCAGACTTTATTTCAGAAATCATCTTATTACTTATTGCTTTTTCTATATCACTTGCAATTTCCTCTATTTGAGCTCTAGAAACAGGTCTTTTCTGACATGCTTTTATTAAACCATTAATTATTTTATCCTTATTAAAGTTTTCTCTGCTTTGATCTTTCTTTATAACAAGAATTGGAATATCTTCAAGCTTCTCATAGGTTGTATATCTTTTACCACAGCTTAAACATTCTCTTCTTCTTCTAATTGCAGCAAAATCATCAGTTGATCTTGAATCAACTACTTTACTTTCTTCATAGGAACAATATGGACATCTCATTCTATTCACGCCCCTCATATATGATGTAAATATATTATACCTATAAATTACTAAATTTGCTAGAGTATTTCTTGAGCAATTTCCTTGAGATTTACAAGTATTACATCTTCACCTATTTTAATAATATCACCCCAAGCTATTTCTATATATTCCATTTTACCGAACCAATTTCCTTTTTGTATTGGAATGAGAATAGATTCGATAGAATTGTTATCACAATTTATCTTAAAATCTCTCGCAAAGCCAATCTTTATTCCTCTTTCTATATCAATAACTTCCATAGTTCTTATAGCATTTAATGAATGTAGTATTTCTTCCATTTTTTAATCCCCCCATTTTTAAAACCTTATACAGTGTTTTAAGTTAAGTTTCCTTTCAAAAACCCTATACTACATAATATTCAAATTTTGTTGTAATATAACTTCATTTTTAATAATAAAATTAAGGGAACTCATAATGCTGAATCCCCTCAATTTAAGATGTTATTAAACATATTTTCTCATATGCTTTAATGCAGTTTTTTCTAATCGACTAACCTGTGCTTGTGAAATACCAATTTCATCTGCAACTTCCATTTGTGTTCTTCCATTAAAAAATCTTAATGTAAGTATTAATTTTTCTCTATCATTAAGCTTTTTCATTGCCTCTTTAATAGAAATGTTCTCAAGCCAATTATCGTCACCATTTTTGGTATCACTAATTTGATCCATAACAAAAATGGCATCTCCACCATCATGATATATAGGTTCAAACAACGATACTGGATCTTGAATAGCATCCAGTGCAAATACAACTTCCTCTCTTGGCAATTCTAGTTCTTTTGCAATTTGAGAAATTGTAGGTTCTTTATTATCTTCATTAATTAATCTATCTCTTACAAGTAGAGCTCTATAAGCAATATCTCTTAATGATCTACTTACTCTAATTGAATTATTATCTCTTAAATATCTTCTAATCTCACCAATTATCATTGGTACTGCATAAGTGGAAAACTTAACATTTTGTTCTAAATCAAAATTGTCAATAGCTTTCATCAATCCAATGCAACCCACTTGAAAAAGGTCATCTACATTTTCACCACGGTTGTTAAATCTTTGTATCACACTTAATACTAGCCTTAAATTTCCTTTAATAAAAACTTCTCTAGCACTTTCATCGCCGTTTTTCATTCTAATTAACAACTCTTTCATTTCCTTTGACTTTAGCACTGGTAGTTTAGCTGTATTTACTCCACAGATTTCAACCTTATTAATAATCAAAATGACCAACCCCTTAGGACGTAATAAATGACTGCATTAAGAGTATATCCCTTAGGAGGTTTTTTTATACTAAACATATCAAATCATTTTATTCATTTCTTTTTTCAATCTATTAATTATCTTCTTTTCTAATCTAGAAATATATGATTGAGAAATACCTAACATATCAGCTACTTCCTTTTGTGTTTTCTCTCTAGAGCCATATAATCCAAATCTTAATTTAACTATTTCCTTCTCTCTATCATTCAAGTTTTTTAGTACCATAAATAATAATTGCTTATCAACTTCATCTTCTATTAAGTTATATACAATATCATTTTCAGTACCTAATATGTCTGAAAGCAATAATTCATTTCCATCCCAATCAATATTTAGAGGTTCATAAAAAGAAATCTCAGCCTTCACCTTAGAATTTCTTCTTAAATACATTAGTATTTCATTCTCTATACAGCGCGATGCATAGGTGGCTAATTTTATTTTCTTTTCTGGATTAAAGGTATTGACTGCCTTTATTAAACCAATTGTTCCAACTGAAATTAAGTCTTCAACTCCAACACCGGTATTTTCAAATTTTCTTGCTATATAAACTACCAATCTCAAATTTCTTTCTATTAGTGTACTTCTAACTTTTTCATTTCCACTCATTAAATTTGAAACCAATTCTTCTTCTTCTTCCTTTGAAAGCGGAGGTGGAAGTGCATCATTTCCTCCAACGTAATATACTTTTTTTCTAAATAATTTTAGTTTGCTTAATAATCTATTTATTATAATTAGAATTTTATTCATAACGTCAACACCCCTATACTATTCCTCTTGATAATAATGCTCTATATTCACCATCCTCTGCCAGTGAATGTTCGGTAAAACATACAATTCCTTCTCTTAACAATTTACAATTTTCATTCTCTATAATTATTTCGTTTACTCTTATTCCTCTCAACATTCCGTCAACACCATTAACAGCTTTAAAATTTATATAAAGTAGTTTCTTCGGGTCGAAATCCACATCATCATATAATGCCTTTTCAATAATTATTACTGGTAGATTTGTAATCGGTTCTTTTAGCTCATTTCCAGTATCTAAAAACCCTCTTGTATGAATCTCTTTATTGTTAATTTTAATTGTTAAGTCATAAGTGTAATTACTAACAAAATATTTGTCTTTAATTATGTCTACAATTCTTTCAGTAAATATTAAAATACAAAGTATAGCCAGAACCAAGTATTTAATAGGATATGAATTTACAGTGTATCCTGAATTTAAGCTATATCCATTTGAAAAAAATGATAACCCGAAACACATTCCGCTTAGTAAAAAGGATAGCATTATTAATACCCCTGTTCCTTTTAATAAACTCTTAATATGCGTTGTTCCAATGGTTATATACACCATAATTATTGAGACAATTAGCTTAAAAGGTATTAATGTAAAAAACTTCAAGCTTGGGCTAATCATGACCAAAACATAGAAGGCTCCTAATGTTGCTGCAAAAACTTCTTGTTTTCTCCTCTTTTTAACCTTTAATAATTTTGTCATTACCATTAACAAAAATAAATTTATTATGAAATTCTCAAAAAGCAAAATATCTATGTATATTATCATAATCATCACCCCATATAAATTATAAAGCTAGTCATAGGAAAATATTGTCATTTTAAAAAGGATATTTATGATTATTTTTTTCTTATAATTTACAATTAACTACATTTAATATACAAAAAAAGAACCATTGTTTAAAACAATGGTTCTTTCTAATTAAATTATTTTTTTCTATTTCTTAAGAATGTAGGAATGTTAATCTCATCCTCATCCTCTTCAACCTTATGTTGAGCTACTGTTTCTTCTTCAGCTTTTTCTGAAACTATAGTACTAGCTACTTCTTTTTTAGCATCCTCTTTTGGCATACTTCTTACTTCATCTTCAAAACCAGTAGCAATTACTGTTATTCTAATTTCATCTTTTAATGTTTCATCAATTACTGCACCAAATATTATATTAGCATCAGGATCTGCAGCATCTTGAACTATTTCGGCTGCCTCATTAATTTCTAGTAGTCCTAAATCAGCACCACCTGTAACATTAAGTAAAACTCCTGTTGCTCCTACTATTGATGTTTCAAGTAAAGGTGAAGAAATTGCTTGTTTAGCAGCTTCTTGTGCTCTATTATCTCCGCTTCCCTTACCTACACCCATATGTGCAAGTCCTTTATCTAACATTACAGCTCTTACGTCAGCAAAGTCTAAGTTTACAAGACCTGGTATTGTAATTAAGTCAGATATACCTTGTACACCTTGTCTTAATACATCATCTGCAAGCTTGAAAGAATCTAATAAGGTTGTCTTCTTATCAACCATAGTCAATAATCTTTCATTAGGAATGATAACTAATGTATCAACCTTTTCTTTAAGGTTCTCGATTCCCATTTCAGCATGTTTCATTCTTCTTCTTCCTTCAAAAGGAAATGGTTTTGTTACAACTCCTACAGTTAAAATCCCTAAAGATTTTGCAATTTCAGCAACAACTGGTGCGGCTCCTGTACCTGTTCCGCCACCCATACCAGCAGTAATAAATACCATATCTGCACCTTTTATTGCCTCTTCTATTTCTTCTCTACTTTCTTCAGCTGCCTTCTTACCAATTTCAGGATTAGCTCCAGCACCAAGGCCTTTAGTTAATTTTTCACCAACTTGGATTTTTTGATTTGCATGAGAAAGCATAAGTGCTTGTTTATCTGTATTTATAGCTAAAAATTCAACATTTTTTAATCCTTCAACAATCATTCTATTAACAGCGTTACTACCACCGCCGCCGCAACCTATAACCTTAATATTCGTGAAATCTTGTATATCTACTTCAAAGTCTAACAAAATTTATTCCTCCTTTAGAAAATTCCCTTTAGCATATTTTTAAGTTTGTTCAATTTCTTATTCTTATAATTCCTATTTGCTTCAATTTCATTTTGTTTAAAATCTAATGTATTAAAGTTCTCACATAATAATTCTATATCATCATATGCACCCTTTACAATAGATAAGGATAAAATAGTTGAAGAATTTTGTAAATTATGACTATTTTTTGTTGTAATTGTAATTTTTTTACCGATAATTGTTTTAGCTAAACCTCTAATGCCCTCAAAATTAACAATTCCTTCACCGAAGATTATTACATTACTTATTTTATCATAGTATGAAGCTTTTTTTAACTGTAAAATTACAATTTTAAGTATTTCTTCAATTCTAGCTTCTATAATTTCCTTTAGTAAAACCTTATCAATTTCTATTGTTCCAATTTTACTATTATTATTATCGACCAAGTTTGTTAAAGTTTTATAACTAAAGGCATAAATTTCTTTAATTCTTTGGCTTTCTCCTTTTGTCAAACCCAAACCAATTGAAATATCATTAGTAATTTGTTTACCACCAATAGGAATTGAAAATAATTCTTTTGGTATGTCATTATTATATATAGCAATATCAGTTACTTCATCCCCAATATCAATAAGAGCTGCATCATTGTAATTATTCTCTAAGAAAAACTTTCTAGAATAAATTATATCAGGTGATATTTTATTTACTTTATAACCGATCATATTAAATACTTCTAAGTAACTATCTACAATATTTTTTTTGCAGATTATATGACAAAGATTAGCCTTCAGTCTTCTACTTTTCCACCCAATAACATTTTCTTTAATACTTCTATTATCAATTATATAATCAAGAATTATTGTATCAGCTACTATTTCATTTTGTCCTAACACTAAATTTTCTCTTGCTTTTTTAATAATTTTATTAATATCTGATGCTTTTATTTCGCCATCTTTAATAGCACTTTCGTAATTATTATAAGATATTCTGCTTTCTCTTGCAGTTATTCCTACTTGAATAATATAGTCTTTAAAATTTGTATCATTAATTGCTTTATCTAATAATGATTTTAAAACTTTAGCTAGGATTTCTTTATCTTCAATTATTCCTGCAACTACACCTTGTGAAACTTGATTATAACTATTTAATATTTCTAATTCTCCTAATGAATCTATTATTCCTGATGAAATACTAATATTGTATGAACCTATGTCTACTCCTATTAATGCTATATTTCTCAACTGTCGATTCCTCCTTAAGTTTCATCACATATTCATATTCAACACTCATCATTAAATTCCTTCATGTAATTATTGACAATTCCCATCAAATTAAAATAAAAAAAAACTTGGATTTTCCAAGTTTTTTTACAATATACTCTAGTTCACTTTTTCAAGCTCTGTAATATCAATATTTCTAGTATGCTCAGTATGTGACCATTCTTTATCATTCTTTGCTATTATACCTTGTATTGAAATTGGAACCCAAGTTAAAGAATATATCGGGTTAAGTATAAAATATAGCATAATTTTAAAACTAATTTTCTTTTCAATTGCAAGAATAAATGGACTATATAATATTTGTAATAAAAGTAAAATTGAGCCAACAAACTTTGCTATATTTGCATTTGCCGAATTTAAAAATGAAATAATTCCGATTACCATATTTGGTACCATCATAAATTGATTATATAAGTTCAATGCTAAAGCTATTCCTAGTAAAATAAGTAGTATTGGTTGTATACTATATAACGCACAATCTAAAGCTACTATGTTTAATTCGGTGATTCCCTTTTTTACTAGTTTAAAGAAATATCTACTTGAAACATCAGCAAATCCTTGCATCCATCTTTTTCTTTGTGACCAAGATTGAGCTAAAGTTAGTGGTTTTTCATCATATACTACAGCTTCATGTGCCCAACCTACCTTATGTCCATTAAGAACTAATTTACATGAAAATTCTAAATCTTCTGTTAGACAAGTTGCTCCCCAGCCTAACTCCTTTAAAGTATCTGTCTTAATGCAGAAACCGGTTCCCCCCAGTTGGCTAGATAATCCTACATTACTTCTGGCTAACTGGAACATTCTATTTGAAAGCCAAAAAGAAATTGAGTAGTTTGCTGTAATCCATGTATCATTAGGATTCTTTGAATCCAAATATCCTTGTACTACCTTATATCCATCAATGAATTTATTATTTATTTCTAATAAAAAATTCTTGCTAACTAAATTATCAGCATCAAATACTCCCACTGAATCATATTGTTTTTTCATCTTGAATATCTTGTCAAACATCCATTCAAGTGCATAACCTTTTCCTTTTTTGGTTTCATCAAAACGTTCATATACTTTTGCACCAGCTTCCCTTGCTATTGCAGCAGTTCTATCAGAACAATTATCAGCTATAACAAAGATGTCAAACAACTCTTTTGGATAATCCAGTCTTTTAAAACTTTCAATTATCCCTTTGATTACTTTTTCTTCATTATGTGCTGCGACAATTAATGCAAAGCTAGTTTTTGGAGGTTTATGTTCTTTTGATTTCTTTTTAAATAATCCAAAAAGTGAAAGAAACAAAAAATATAGGGAAATGATGAATACTAAATTTGAAAATATTACAGAAATAAAATTAAAGATACCTTTAATATAATACATTTAATGCTCCCCCCTAGTTCATACATATTTTAGCACAAAAAAATGATTATTACCACTTAATGTTATATATTTAAACTAATATTAATATTGTTTTCTTATTTCCTTTATTTATCCCCAAAAAATAAAACACCTTGTAAATCTTATCTTAAATTCTTATGATTTACAAGGATAATTTTAGTTTTACCAAAAGATTCTTTACAATAGCATAATTCGCTTTATAGTCTCACTATCTACTGCGTAGCTTAATGCTGTTTCTGAGGTTATAATTCCTTTTCTATACAATTCAGCTAAAGCCATATCCATGGTCTTCATTCCATATTTACTTCCAGTTTGAATAGAAGATTCAATTTGATGGGTTTTTCCCTCTCTTATTAAGTTTTGAATACCAGGTGTAGTAACCATTACTTCAAGAGCTGCAACTCTTCCTTTTTTATCAGTTGTTGGAACTAATTGTTGAGAAATTATTCCTTGTAGAACTGCTGAAAGTTGAATTCTTATTTGCTGCTGCTGATGAGGTGGAAATACATCAACAATTCTATCTATTGTCTTTGCTGCACCTATTGTATGTAAGGTTGAAAATACAAGATGACCAGTTTCTGCTGCTGTTATAGCTATTGCAATAGTTTCTAAATCTCTCATCTCACCTACTAGAATAACATCTGGGTCTTCTCTAAGAACTGCTCTTAATGCATTTTTATAACTTTGAGAATCCTTACCAATTTCTCTTTGATTTATTATACATTGTTTGTGCTTATGTAAATACTCAATTGGATCTTCTAAGGTAATTACATGTTCTTCTCTTGTATTATTTATTTGGTTAATCATAGCTGCTAATGTAGTTGATTTACCACTTCCTGTTGGTCCAGTTACTAAGACTAACCCTCTCTTTTTCTCAGTTAATGTTTTTACAATCTCAGGATGTTTTAATTCTTCTAGTGTAGGTATTTTTAATGCTATTACTCTTAATGCTAACGCATCTGAATTTCTTTGCTTAAAAGCATTTACTCTAAATCTGCCATATCCTGAAATTGAATAAGAGGTATCATACTCTCCCGCCTCGCTATATATAGGATATTTATCCTCTAGAATTTCAATTGTAAATCTATTTGTATCTGCAGGTGTTAGTGGCTCTTTTCCAATTTTAATTAATTCGCCATTAACTCTTATTATAGGTGGTATTCCTACAGTTAAATGTAAATCTGATGCTCCCCTTTCTAAAGTATCCCTTAATAAATCCATTAAATCGTACATAAATATCCTCCAATCTAATTTGCATAGTAACTCTAATTATATTATAACATTTTTTTCATATAAAAAAATCTCCATTTCAACATAAAAGGCTAAAATCTGTTTTTTTATATAATTAGAGTTCTTTTACACTTTGTCCCTACGTCGAAAGTGAAAATTTTAATTATATATCACAAGATTTTAGCCTTATACTAGTACCTTCCATTCATTTCTTTATATAATTTTTTGAGAGCTTTTTTTTCAATTCTAGAAACATATGATCTCGAAATACCTAAGAGAGCAGCTATTTCTCTTTGTGTTTTTATCTTACCATCTAAAAGTCCATATCTCATTTCAATTATCTCTTTTTCTCTTATAGTTAAAAATTTGCTCATTTTATTATACAAACTCTTAATTTGAAGATTATTTTCAACAATCTCTACTACTGAATCACTATCACTACTTAGTACATCCATTAAACAAATTTCATTGCCTTCTTTATCAATACCAATGGGATCCTGTAAATATACTTCTCCCTTGTTTTTTTTATTATTTCTAAAAAGCATAAGAATTTCATTTTCTATACACCTAGCAGCGTAGGTAGCAAGTCTAGTTCCTTTGGTTGAATCAAAAGACTCTATGGCCTTAATTAATCCCACAGTTCCGATTGAGATTAAATCATCAACCTCCTTGTTTTGTACAGAATACTTCTTAACTATATGTGCCACAAGTCTCAAGTTTCTTTCAATAAGTATTGCCTTTGCTGAAGTTTCACCTTCACGTAATTTTCTTAAATATAGTTCCTCCTCTTCCTCGGAAAGAGGTTTGGGGAAAGTATTATTGTTTACATATCCTGTTAGAAAAGGTAAATTGCATATTAGCTCAAATAAATTTGCAACAATAATCAAAGCCTTGCCTCCTAGTAATGCTTATTAATATATTATGAGGTAAGCCTGTACTTATTTACTAATATTTTTTTATTTTTTTCTTATAATTATGCATATTTTATTTTAGAAAACCCTTTTAAGTTTGTATAAACATTATATTAGTAATCATATATATTTTATGAGGTGATATCATGAGAATAATTAATGACTCTGTCAGGTTTCCGGAAAAAATTTCTGGAGGAAGAGTTTTAAATAAGACTTATAAAACATATCCTTTCTACGTATCCCAAGCTACAGTTGCCCTTCAAGGAATTGATTATGGATTTTCAGATGAAGAAGGACCTTTTTTTAGAAGTACAATTGATTGCAAGTCACAAGTTATTAGTCCATATGAGGTACAAGTAACTATTACCTTTGGATTTAGAGGGAGTAAATTTGAAAAAAGAACTGATGCCATAGTAAATTACACCCTTCTACTATTTTCATAAAGTAAAAAAATCGCCAAGGCGATTATGAGCTGTCAATTTTTTTCTCGCATCTGCCTTTCCAAAAGCATGTTAGGAAAATTTGGTAGGCGACTAATTTCTTTTTTACTCTTTAGTGGTATCCATTAAATCCTTAGATTATAATTCAAACTTATAATTTTATCCTTAACCTTAAAATATTATAAATTCCTAAAGAATAAAAAATAGAAGTAGCTATTTATGCTGCTTCTATTTATTCTATCGGTTGATATATATCAAGTTCACAATAATTATCTTTTGTTAAAGATGAATCTATATACTCAAGTCTAAAGGAATCTGCAAATTTAAATTCTGATTTATATATCCATTTTCTATATAAATGAGCTAGTACTCTCCCTATATGTCTTCCCCTAATTTCATCAGGATTAAAAAACCCAACAAATCTAAACACAACATATTTATTTGCAGGTATAGTTACACCTTTCATTCCATTTGGTATATGTTCTAAATCCGTTACTTGTATAGATGGCATGTAGTATATATATCCGTTATCATTTTGACTCCAATCTGTATACCCAATATAGATGTGTGAATTTATAGGATTCGGAATCTCATTTTTGCGATTATAAAAAAATTCACGTCCATAAGTATTAGCAGCATTATCCCCAGATTTACTCATAATCTTATATTCTGTACCTACAATATTAAATTTTTGTTTAAATATAAAAGAAGGTTTATATGTTATTGAATTGTCCACAGCAAGTATGTCATTTATATTTATTTTTTCAGTGAGAACTATTGAAACATCATCCGTACGAACTTTTAGTGGAGTGTGTCCAAACTTTTTCTTAAAAGCTCTAATATAAGATTGTTCATAATTAAAGCCATAATCCATAGCAATATCTATAATTCTCTTATTAGTATGTACCAATTCATTTATACTGGAAGTAAGTTTCCTCGATTGCACATATTCTATAATTGACTCTCCTGTTAGTGATTTAAAAACTCTATGAAGATAATATTTTGATATTCCAGTTTCTTTTGAAATTTCATCTAAAGATATTTTATTATAGATATTATCCTCAATATATTCTACGCATTCTTCTATTGTATCCTTTAAATCAATCATAATAACCTCAATTGATGCTTAAAAAAGCAATTGTTGTTCATTTTTAATAAATTATATATGATATTTTATTTAGTGTAAATATATGTGAATATTAATACTTTATATAATATGGAGGTTTATAGAATGAAAAAACGTGTAGTAATCACAGGAACTGGTGTGGTTTCATCAGTTGGTATGGGAACTGAAGAATTTTGGAATAACATAAAAGAAGGAAAAAGTGGAATAAGTAAAATTGAAAGAGTCGATGTTTCAGATATGCCTACTAAGGTTGCAGCTGAAATTAAAAATTTTAATCCTGAAAATTTCATAGAGAAAAAAGAAATAAGAAGAATGGATAGATTCTCACAATACGCAGTTGCCGCAGCGCAAATGGCCATAGAAGATTCTAAACTTGATCTAGAGAATGTCAACAAAGAACGTCTTGGCGTAATTGTAGGTTCAGGAATTGGAGGAATCGAAACTTTAGAAAATCAATATAACACCTTAATTGAAAAAGGGCCTGGGAGAGTAAGTCCATTTTTAGTACCTATGATGATATCTAATATGGCTTCTGGTCTTATTGCTATAAGATTTGGTGCAAAAGGCTTTGTTGAATGTACTGTAACAGCCTGCGCAACTTCTACAAATACATTAGGAGATGCCTTTAAGGTTATTCAAAGAGGTGATGCTGATGCAATAATTGCTGGTGGTACAGAAGCTTCTATTACAAGATTATGTTTAGCTGGTTTCTGCTCAAGCAAAGCAATGACAAGAAATGAGGATCCAAATACTGCTTCAAGACCTTTTGATAAAGATAGAGATGGGTTTATTATGGGTGAAGGTGCTGGAATGTTAATTCTTGAAGAATACGAACATGCAATTAAAAGAGGAGCAAATATTATTGCTGAAGTTGTTGGATATGGCTGCACAAATGATGCTTATCATATTACTTCTCCATCAGAAGGTGGCGAGGGTGCTGTAAGAGCAATGAAAACTGCAATCGAAGATGCAGGAATAAACCCTTCAGAAGTTGGTTATATAAATGCACACGGCACTTCTACTTCAGCTAATGATAAAAATGAAACTGCTGCGATAAAAACTGTTTTTGGTGAATATGCTTATAAATTACCTATAAGTTCTACAAAATCAATGACTGGACATATGTTAGGAGCTACTGGTGCGGTTGAAGCAATTATAACTGCTCTTGCTCTTAAAGATGGATTTATACCTCCAACAATAAACTATAATACACCTGATCCAGAATGTGATTTAAATTACACTCCAAATAAAGGTATATCTAATGAAATAAAATATGCTCTATCAAACTCACTAGGTTTTGGTGGACATAATGCAACTATAGTTTTGAAAGCTTTTAAATAGTAAACCTTCTTGGAATTTCAAAAAAACTGCCTAAGCTCTAGGCAGTTTTTTTATTAAAATTTACTTAATATTATTTTTCCCATATACATCTTCTTTTTTTAAGTATCCACTATTTATTAGTGTCTGAACTAAATTATCTTTATCTACCAATGTAGGCGAAATAAATATAGACTGTACATCTATTTTACCGTTATTAATTGTATCAGTTGTATCTATAGCTTCTCCTAATGCTAATTTTTTTGCTGATTCGATAGCTGCTTTTCCTAATTCTCTTGTATCTTTAAATACAGTCATAGATTGTGTTCCTTCTATGATCCTTCGAATTGCTTGAAAGTCTGCATCTTGACCAGTTACTGCAACCTTTCCAGCTAATCCTTGTTCCCTTAATGCATCAATTGCCCCACCTGCAATATCATCATTTGGTGCTAACACTGCATTTACAGCATTCTTATTAGCAATCAATGACTCTTTTACAATATTATAGGCAATTTTAGGATCCCAATTTTCCACTGATTTATCAGTAACAATTTTTATATCTCTCAAGGATACAAGTGGATTTATAAATTCGATTGCACCTTCTTTAACTAGCTTAGCATTATTATCCTTAGGGTCTCCAGACAAAATTATATAATTACCTTTTGGAACTTTTTCAATTAAGTATCTTCCTTGTAGCTCTCCAACTCTTTTATTATTAAAAGTAATATATAAATCTAAATCACTATTTTTTATTAGTCTATCATAGGCAATTACTTTAATATTAGACTTATGTGCTTTATCTACTAAGTCCTCAAAAACCATAGGATCAATAGCAGCTATGATTAAAACTCCAATACTGCCTTTGGTGATTAATTCATCTACTTGTGCTTTTTGCTCATTTGAATCTTTAGCTAATCTTACATCTAATGAAACTCCAATTTCTTTAGCTCGTTGCTTCATTGCCTCTAAATCTTTAATCCACCTCTCCTCCTGCAGTAATGGAAGAGATACGCCTATTGGAGCTTGCCTAAAGTTTAAACTTACTTCTCTAAATTCTAAAATATCTTTATTTATAAACCTAATTGGCACATTAAACTCATTTGGAAAGTTTAAGAACATAAATACCTCTATAAACTAATTATTTATTTATAAATTTATTCAGGTAATCACTTATCTATGTTATATTTTCATATATTAAAAACTAAGAAACATATTTATAATTTATATTACTATAGAACAAAAAAAACTACCCAAGTTATTAGGTAGTAAAAACATCCTCTTTTTTCATAAAACCACTATTTATTAAAACTGCCTCTAAATTATCTTTTGTCACTGCAACAGAATCCAATAAAATAGATGGGACATCAATTTTACCATTATTGGTTGTACCACTTAGATCTAACGCTTTTCCTTCTGAGAGTTTTATTGCTGCATCTATTGCTGCTGCTCCTAATGCTCTTGTATCTTTAAAAACAGTCATTGCTTGAGTTCCCTGTACTATCCTTTTTGCAGCTTCAACATCAGCATCTTGACCTGTAACTATGACTTTTCCTGCTAATCCTTGTTCTTTTAATGCTTCTATTGCTGCTCCTGCTATTGCATCATTAGGTGATAGTATTGCATTAATGTTGTTTTTATTAGCCTTTAGTGAATCAGCTACTATTTTATAGGCATTCTTAGGATCCCAATTTAATACTGGAGAATTTGTAACAATTTTAATTTCTCTTTGTGTCACTAATGGTTGAATAAATTCCATTGCTCCTTTTAATAAAAGTGCTGAATTATTATCTTCAGGATCTCCTGTTAAAATAATATAATTACCTTTCGGAACAGTTTTTGTAAGATATTGTCCTTGAATCTCTCCAACTCGCTGACTATCAAAGGTAATAAATAAGTCAACATCACTATTTTTTATTATTCTATCGTAGGCAACCACTTTAACATTAGCTTTATGTGCCTTATCAACTATTGAAGCAGCAGCGACTGAATCTGTTGGTGCTATTATTAATATACTTATACCCTCAGACAACAATTTATCTACCTTGGAATTTTGATCATCAAAAATGTTTTTTGACAACTCAGTTTTAATAGTTACACCTTTATCTTTTGCTTCTTTTTCCATTGCTGACAAATCTTTCAGCCATCTTTTTTCTATTCCATCAGGCAGAGCTACTCCAATAGTGCCCTGTCTTAAATCATGGTCTAATAATGCTTCCTCCTGCATTAAAATTAAACTCTCTATGTCCAAGAAATCTTTGCTTACATAATTAAATTGTGCAGATAAAGATTTTGGTATTAACTGGTACATAATGCCTCTTCAATACTATTATTCATATAACTAGAATATTCATGCTACATAAAAGCTATGTATATAATTCTAATTAAATTTATATTTAATTACCATTTGTCTTTTACATTATCTTCGCCCTTATAATAATCTACTTTTGCATTACTTTCGTATATCTCTTCATATGGCAAAATATTTATTTTCCCCGAATCTGGATATTCACATACATCTAGTCCAAATACTGTCCTAATATCTAAAAACTTGCATGGCTCAGTTGTGTGATTATATAACTGATGTGCTCCGCTTGGCCCCATTTCAAAAAATACAATATCACCTTCATTTAAAATTAAGAATTCTTCAGGTGTTCTTAGTGTAACTTCTCCTTTAATTATTATAAATAATTCTTCTGAATTTCTATGAAAATGATAGGGATATGAATATTTTCCTGGATCAAGTAGTCTTACATTAAATTGCATATGTTCAGATTTAGCTAATTCTGATAACTTTTCACTGGTATGCCAAGAGAATTCTGGAATTGGTGACTGTCTTAGCTTAAACTTCATAGTATCTTTCCTAAAAATTTGTGCCACTTTACATTCCTCCTTTTAATTAACAAAAAAAGATAGGTTCATACCTACTATTATAAACCTATCTTAAACATATTTTAATTTTTATTAGTTAATTATTTCCATAATACATAATAAAATAATATCTTTTATTTATTCTATGCTATGGCCTTAGATTTTTTTCCACTCTTAATTTCATTACTAATATTAAAAGGCACTACAAATAATCCAAATAAAGCAATTATTCCAGTTATCATAAAACACTTAATAAAAACCTTATTACTTTCATCTTCCTTTATTTTAGTAGCTTCTCCTAAAACTTTATTTATTTCAATCTCTTGCTCCTGAAATCTCTTTAATACAGCCTCTTGCATATCTTGTGGAACTGTAGGTAAAATTGTTTTTTCCTTCTGAGATACTAAATTGTGTACCATTTCTTTTGAAAAGCCTTCTCCTTTGCTAGCTGATGAATCACTAATTTTATCATAGAGTGT
Source organism: Clostridium sp. 'White wine YQ' (assembly GCF_028728205.1). NCBI lineage: Bacteria > Bacillati > Bacillota > Clostridia > Eubacteriales > Clostridiaceae > Clostridium > Clostridium sp. 'White wine YQ'. Next base: position 1,013,680 of record NZ_JAQYUU010000001.1, on the reverse strand, counting down.
GTTCTTAACTTCTTGTTCTAGAACTACATTTTCATTTACTTTTTCTATTATTTTATTTTTTGTATTATCAATTGCTATATTTGTATAATGTGTACTTAAAGTAGAAACTAATGCAATTGCAATACATGCTGTTAATTGTCTCAAGCTATTTAGTACGCCTGAAGCGATTCCATTTTTATCAATAGAAATCTCTTCAAATGCACTTTGATATAGTGGCGTTGTAGAAGCCATACCTAATCCAAGTATTACAAATGCTATATAGATAATTTTAGTATTGTTGCTACTATTCATAAATATAAACATTAAATCTCCTAATGAAATAAAAACAATTGCGAATAATGAAACAACTCTTGGAGAAGTTTTCTTAGAAATTAGTGCAAATATTGGTGACATTATAAATGAAGTTGCACTAGTTATTCCAATAATTAAACCTGATTTTAGAACCGAATACCCAAGTTGATTTTCAAGATAAAAATTCATAAGGTATGAAATAGGCATATATGCAAAAAAGATAATTGAAATTAAAATAATTGATGCAGTATAGCTTTTTGTCTTAAATAAACTAAAATCTATCATTGCATTGGGAATTTTTCTTTCATATATTAAAAAAATTATTATAGATACTAACGATGTTATCATTAAAAAAATAATTTTATTACTACTCCATCCGTATTCATTTCCTTTAACTAACAAGAATGTAAGTGCACCTAAGCCATATGCTAGAAGAATCGAACCTACAATATCAACTTTTTTCTCAATTGTTCTATCATAACATTCAACTACATATTTTTTACCTAAAAATAATGCTATTAAGATGAAGGGTATATTCACATAAAAAATAGCTTTAAAATTAAAAGCTTCATTTAACACACCACCTAATACAGGACCAGATGCTGCTGAAATAGATATAATCATTCCAATAAGAATTGCCAATTTTCCCATAGCATCTTTTCCAAAAAGTTCAATCCCTAAAGGTATTGCTAATGGGGTTAAAATAGCTGCCCCTATCCCTTGGATTATTCTAAAGAATATAATCATTGGTAATGAAGTTGAAAGACCACAACATACAGAAGAAATTCCAAAGATAAATAATCCAATTAAAAATAATTTCTTTCTTCCATAAATATCTGCTATTTTAGAAAAATTAATAAGTAATGCTGAAAAAGGAATTAAATATGATGTGCTGACCCAAGAGATTCCTGTAATATTTGTATTAAAGTAACTTGCCATTGATGGTAATGATACATTCACTATTGTTCCATCCAAAACTGTTAAAAAACATGCAATTGCTAGTGAGATAAATGCTAAAACTTTTTCTTTTCTATTCATAATAATTCTCCTTTAATTAAAATATGAAATTAACTTCATATTCATATATTAACAATTGAATTTCACTCTGTCAATAACCTGAAATGAATTTCATATTATTGACTTTTTATTTTAGCTATTTTAATATAATATTAGGTGATGATATGGAAAGAAAAATACGAAAACCAACACAAAAAAGAGCTTTAGAAAAGATGGATAAAATTTTAAACGCATCTTTTAAACTTTTCAATGAAATAGGTTATTATAATACTACTACTGCAGATATCGCAAAAGAAGCTGGGGTTGCTACTGGTTCAGTATACGCATATTTTGAAGACAAAAAAGATATTTATTTGCATGTTCAGAAAATGGTATCTGCCAGATTTGAATACCCTACAAAAGATTTTTGGATAGAAAATAAAATTATAGATTTAAAAGATGTCAAAGCTGTTAAAGATTTATTTAGGGTATTTATAAAATTAATGATTAAATATCATGATTTTTCTAAAATCTATCATGATGAATTAGATGCCTTAACGCTATTAGATGAAGACATAAAAAACTTAAAGCAAGAGCAAGAAGTCGAAAGGAAGAAAAAAATTTACGAAATATTTGAAATCCTTGATATACCTTTTAAAAGTGAAGAGGATTCAGCTATTTTTCTTCATTATTGCAATCTAATAATAGATGATATTTGCCATAAAATTCTTTATGACAAAGGTGTAAAAGAATTAGATGCTTACATTGATAAAGGTGTTGATATAATCTATTCTTTATTTAAATCTACTACACACATTAGTTAACAAAAAAAGAGCTACTAACTTAGCTCTTTTTTTGTTAACTTTGAATACTGCTAAAATATTTTTTATTATAAACTACTGATGGATCATTGGGTTTGCATTCCGCTGCTTTGTCATTGTATTTAATAGCATCTTCTATTTTGCCTAATCTATCGTAGCAAACACATAACTGCATGTATGGTATGTAATCCCAATAATCATTATAAATAAATCCCCATCCACTTGCTGGTTTTTCTAGCCTTGTTGCGAGCTCATACCAAAATATTGCTCTCTTATAATCATTTTTTTCAAAATAATAATAGCCGATATTACAACATGCCTCAGCTCTTGGAGTATCATATTCAAAACTTCTATATAAAATTCTTAAACTATTCTTCTTATCATTCAAAATGCTATAGCATTTAGCCAAGTCAAGACAAGCATTTATATTATCTTCCAACCATCCTTCATTAGACGCTAGAAATTTATTATAACTTTCAATTGCTTCTCTATAATATTTATTATAATAAAGCTCTCTTGCATAATAATATGTCCCTCTTGTGGTAAGTTTTTTTCCTTCAGATAAATGCTTTTTATAAATTAATAGATTTCTTTCTTTTTCATTTTCCTTATCTTTCTTATGAGTCACACAAATATCAGAATTAATTACTTTTCCACTAATTTCAAGGTACTCGTGAACTGGTTCATGCCACTTATATCCTCTACTTCTTTTAGAAAGTCTTTCTCTATAATATGATAAAGTTACTTCCCCTCTTTGGTTTAAACCCACATTATACTTCATCATTACCTCATCTATATCAGGCATCATTGTTTCTTTAAGTTTTAAGAACTTCATTCGATCTTCTTCTAATATTTCATCATCAGCATCTAACCACAATATATATTCCTTAGTTGCTCTTTCAAAAGAAAAATTTCTTGCAGCTGAAAAATCATAAATCCACTTGAAATCGTATATTTTATTAGTATATGATTTTACTAACTCTTTAGTTTTATCAAATGAACCTGTATCTACTATTATTATTTCATCCACAATGTCTTTGACGGAATTTAGACATCTACATATAACATTTTCTTCATTTTTTACAATCATACATAAACTTATAGTAATCATAAATACCTCCATATAAGTTAACATTATAAAATATGTTTAACTATATGAAGGTATACCCTAATAAGTGTTCTTATTATTTAATTTAAGTCTAATCTACACGTTATAATCATCTACATCAAATTCATTCTGTTTATAGTAATATTTACGATCATCTTCTGTAATTTCACGAATTACCTTACATGGATTTCCTGCAGCAATTACATTATCGGGCATATCTTTAGTTACTACACTTCCAGACCCAATAACAACATTATTTCCTATGTTAACGCCTGGATTTACTACAACATTTCCACCGAGCCATACATTATTGCCTATTGTTATACCTATTCCATATTCATATCCAGAATTTCTTGAATCAGGATGTATTGGATGTCCTGCAGTATATAGAGAGACATTTGGCGCAAATTGCACATTATCTCCAATGACGACTTTTCCAACATCTAAAATAGTACAATTATAATTTGCAAAAAAGTTGTCTCCAACTTCAATATTCTTTCCATAATCACAATGAAATGGCGCTTCAATATTAATACCATCTCCAGTTTTTCCAAGGATTTCTCTTATTAATTTATCAATTTTCTCTTTCTCTTCTGGGTGACATTGATTATACTCATATATCTTCTTTTTATTTTCCATTCGTTCTTCAGGCAAGCTGTCTAACCAGGCTTTATAGGGAAGTCCTGCTAACATTCTATCTTTATGATTCATAGTTATTACCCCCTCTTATGCTAAACTAAAATTTTATAAATTTTCTTAACCCTTTTATTATCTCATCTTCTGAACCTTCACATTCTGTACTTCCTAATTTAATGCTAGGCTTTGTTTTTCCATGAAAATCACTTCCACATGTTAATATTAAATTATTTTTTAACGCTTTTTCTTTATAGAACTCGACCTGCTTTCCATTATGATAGCTACTATACACTTCCATGCCTCGTATTCCGCTTTCTATAATCTCCTTGAGTAATTCCTCTTTTTCCTTAACATTATTACCTGGATGCGCAAGTATAGGTACACCCCCACATTCTAAAATTATGTTTATTGCTTCTTTTAGGCTTATAAACTTAACTTCTGCATAGGCAGGCTTACCTTGAGAGCAGTAATCCCAATAAAAATTAACATAGGGATTATCACTTCTTTCCCCTTTTTCATAATAAGGTTTTAACAATGGATTTTTCTTATACTTATCAAATTCCATTGCAGCCTCAGCAATCATCTCTCCATTTACAACACCATTTCTTGAAATAGAGTTAATATATTCATCTGAAAAGTCTATTCCAAGTTCTCTAACAAGTTTCATTCTTTTTTTTGATGCAAATTGCTCTTGAGATATTATATCTTCCTCAATTTTATTAAATATTGGATTATTATAATCAACTCCATACCCTAATAAATGAAGATTAACCCCATTAATAGTGCAGTCTAATTCTATTCCAGGAATTAAGGTTATGTTTTTATCCTCACAATATTTTTTTGCTTCACTTATTGCTTTAACAGAATTATGATCTGCAATTGAAAAATATTTTAGATTCTTCTCTAAACATAAATCCACTATAGTTTTAGGTGAAAATTCACCATCATCACTGTAATTTGAATGCATATGCAAGTCTATATAACTCATTTTTATCCCTCCACCTTATAATTTTCTTTCAACTAATTTAATATTATAATTTAAACTTTCTAACGTAACTGAAACAATTCCATTCATATAATCTTCATGTATATTATTTTTTATAAAAATATTAGCCATGTGTTCTTTTGGAATAATTTTTGTGCATTCTTTGTAAATCTCATCTAGCTCATTACCTTTAAATAAGTCACCACTTAATACTATAGTTTCAGGATTAATTATAGCAATGATTGAAGTAATTGACTTAACTACAAGCTTTAAAAAATCTCTATTATTATTTAACTTTACAAGTTGTTCTTCTCTTGTCATATCAAAAGGCAGAAATGATATTTCGCCAGCAAACTTGGTAATACCTTTAAACATATGTCCATCGATTATGATACCTGCACCAGGTAAGTTGTCTTTCGGAAAAAGAGCATAAACTACAGTTTTATCTTCGTCATATTCCTGCTTTTTATAGAAACCAAAAGCAGTAAAATTCATATCATTTTCAATAATAACTTCTATTTTATATCTTTCCTTCAACTTTTCTCCAAGGGGGAAATTAACTAATTCACTGATATCACAAACTCCGATATGACCATCATGTACTACTCCAGGTACTCCTATTCCTAAAGCCATTATGTTTTCATATCTCATAATCAATTCTTCAATGATAGAATCGATAAGTTCGAAATTTATTGATTTTACTATAATCTTTTTCTCTTCAATGCTCTCTCCTAGCAAATTTGTTATTACATAATTTATTGAATTTTCTTTACCTTCAGTTCTAAGATACATACATGCAATGTAAGCATAATTAGCATTATATACAAATCGTCTTGCTGGACGCCCACCATTAGACTCCTCTAATTCTATTTCAAGTACTTCACCTTTCTCCAAAAGTTCATTTAGAATATTTCCGCAGGTTGCAATACTAAGACCAGTGGCTTGAGCTATAGTAGTTTTTGTTCCATAACTTGAGGCTTTTAGTGCATTTTTTATTAGTTGAGTATTTATTTGCTTTACTCTAATTGTATTATTAGAAATTTGTAACATTTATCCTCCTCAGACTTTCGTTAATACTTATCTAAAGTCTTTTCTTAAGTATTATTATAGATGTAAATACTATCCTTGTAAACTTAATTATTTATTTTTATTTATAACTAAAAGGTTATGAAACAAAATATTTCATAACCTTTTATCTTAGATATAATTTATCTTTTTTTCAATACTAAGGTTGAGCTCCAAACGTTACATCACCTACGAAACATAAATTAACTACTACACCTGTAGTATTATTAGGCAGACTTAAAAGAGCAACTCCTGCTCCAGTGCCTCTAACTGTACCCAGAGCAATTCTGCTGTTAGAATGCGTATCGATGTCTCTAGCTTGTTGGCCTATGTGAGCTTCAAAAACAAGTCTTAACTGGTTCTCACAACTATTCACACATGTTTCTGGTATTTCTCTAATAGAGGCATCCAATAACTGTTTTAACTGATCTGGAATTCTATCTGCACTATTATCAATTAAACTATCACTTTGAATTGTTTCAATATTACAAATTGATACAATTACACCGTTTGAGAATTCAACTAATGTTGCAGTTGATGAATCAGTTGCATCAGGATAAAATCTTGTAATACTAACATCTGCATTAAATAATGGTCCCGGAGCAATTGATTCAACTCTTATATTAGTTGCTCCTAAATTATATAAATACCCTAATGTAGCCCTTAATCCTGGTAAACAACCACAACATTTACATGCACATTCTTCAACACATATTTTTAAAGGCTTGCATTTAATATTTCTCTTTGGTATACATAAACAACTCATTTACATCTCCCCTTGCAATTAACTTTGTATATTTTATGAGTTATTTATCATTAATGGAACACTTTTCTCCAAAATTGTAATTATTTCTCATAAGTTTATAGTATAACAAAATAAATTTAGATTTTATCATCAGCTATGAACTAGTTCTGAAATAATGAACATCTTTTTGATTTCCTCTTTATCAACTGGCTTTTTAAATAAATATCCTTGACCGAAGTTGCATTTTCTCATTTTTAAAAATTCTAACTGTTCTTCTGTTTCTATCCCCTCAGCTACAAGTTTGAGGTTTAGGTCATGTGTAAGCTTTATTATTGTTTCCAATATTATATTATCTTCTTTAGATTTTGAGATTGATTCAATAAACCGCTTATCTACTTTCACTACATCAATAGGCAATTTCTGCAAATAGGTAATTGATGAATATCCAGTTCCAAAATCATCAAGTGCAATTTTAATTCCTTTTTCCCTTAATTTCTTAAATATCTCAGTAGATATTTCAATATCTTGCATTATTGCCGTTTCAGTAATCTCAAGCTGAATTTCATCAAATCTTATGCCAGCTTCAGTTACTACTTTTATTATATATTCAATTAAATTCTTGCTAGCAACTCTCTTCCCTGAAATATTTACTGACATTAATATATTATGAAAACCCTCATTTTCCCACTCTTTTTTTTGATTAATTGCAGTTTCAAAGGCCCACCTACCAATATTAAATATAAGCCCGGTTTCTTCGGCTATATGTATAAATTCCATAGGAGAAATCATTCCTTTTTGGGGATGATTCCATCTAATTAATGCTTCAACTGCAACTATTTCATATGTACTTAAATCAACAATAGGCTGATAAACTAACTTAAACTCCTTATTTTCTACAGCCCTCATCAAGTCATTTACCATCTCTACATATGCTGTCTCCTTTTCTTTCATTGATTCAGTATAAAAGCACAGATTATCCTTTGAATTTTTCTTTATATTATACATAGCAATATCAGCATTTTTAAGTAATTTAGATAATGTATCCCCATTTTCAGGATAGAAGGCAATACCAATACTATATGAAATAAAAAACTTTTGTTTATTATAAAACCATGGTTTTTTTAAATACTTCATTAAATTAATTATTTTATTACTAACTTCATCTTTATCTATAATATTTCTAAATATTATAGCGAATTCATCGCCCCCTAGTCTCGCTGCAAAACTTGGTTCTTTAATTTCTTTTATTAATATATCCGAAATGTGTTTTAATAATAAATCTCCCGTTTCATGTCCTAATGTATCATTAATATTTTTAAAATTATCAACATCCATATATATTAATGCAAACCTATTGTTTTCACTATTACACTTGATTATTTCATTAACCTTTTCTTCAAAAAACAACCTATTTGGCAATTTTGTTAAGGAATCATAGTGTGCTAAGAACTTAAGTCTATTTTCATTTATTATATGTACTGTTATATCAGTATGAGAACCTGCAATCCTTATTGGTCTTCCTGTTTCTGACCATATTGCTTTTCCTTTACTTAGTATCCATCGATATTGTCCACTCTTATCTTTCATCCTATATACACTTTCATAAGAACCTTCTTGTGAAGAAATATACTCATTTATTTTTTCAACAACAGATTCTCTTTCACTTGAGTGAATAAGTGACACCCACGCATCAAAATTATTTTCTATTTCATTCTTACTATATCCCAAGTAATACTTCCATTTATCTGAAAAATAGTACTTTCCATTTTCAATATCCCAATCCCAAATACCACAGTCAGCACCTTCTACTGCTAATTCATAACGTTGCTCACTAATTGCTAATAAGTTTTGACTTTTCTTCAACTGTTCGTTTTGCTCCATTAATTCATCTTCAAGCACTATAAGTTCTTCATTTGCTTCATTAATTTCATCCATATTGCTATAAATTTTTTCAATAGCTTTTTTAAATAGCGTTAATCTTCGCTGGATTAATAATAGAATTAAAAGTGTTGTTACTATTACATAAATCCATCCCTTATACATTGCGACAATTTTATAATCTGTAATATTTGAAACTATAATACTTGCTACCTGATCAGATAAAACTATCCACAATACTCCAGCTACTCCATATATAATTGATATTCTTAGCGATTCTGTAAAAGGATTTATTTTATAATTTTCATTTAGGTAATAATTTATATCATTTTTCTCTTTAGAATTACTTCTCACATATCCCCTGATTTTGTTAAATACTGTCATAAATATCATCACCACTTTATAATTAATAGTTAGTATGAAGCATATTTATTTAGAATTTACTTAATTATAATTTATGATTTCCTAGATTACTTTAAATATGTAATATGTAAATAAGTGAAAAAAAAGCCATTGAGATTTCTCAATGGAATTAGTAATTACTTATGAAGTTTACTGTAAAGATCAATTAATATATTGGTAGGAAATTGACGTCTCTCAAATAAAATTGCTAGAGACAAAAAAGCTTGTACAACTCCTATTCCAAAAAATAATACATGAAGAAAAACAACATCATTTAACATTATACATTGAATTATTATCCAAAATATTAATGCAAAGCTTATAACACCACTTATATATCCTTGCACTTTTGTTTTAAACAAGAATAATGCTACACATAATATATTTCCTAACCCAATTACAGTAAACAAGGTTAGTCCTGGAATTAAGAAATCAGTGAATGGCGAGTATTTTAATGCCTCTGTTGGAACTCCCATTGGTGATTGCGGATTAAGTATTGCAGCTAAACCTCCTGCCATTGCACCAATACCTACAAACAAATGTAAAGCAAGTAGAAACCTATATACTATTTTCATATTCAATCCTCCTACAATTTTCTAATAACTTATTTTTCCCATGGTATTACCTTTAGATCTGGCCACTTTTCTATCCATTTCTCTACTTTATCTTCATAAATTTCTTTAGTTATCTGAGCTTTATTAGCTCTTATAACCTTACCAAATAAATCATTTAATCCATATGGTGCATAAACCTTAAGTTTATTATTTTTGTCTTTTCTTACGCCAATTGCAGTAGCCGTAGTCGGCCATGTATTTATTGCAGCTTCAAGACTTTTATACGGTGCAATATCATAACCAAAATGGCTCATGTACCAAAGATGAACTCTTGCTTGATTTTTAATGTCTATTTCTATATCTATATCAGTATATAAGTTTCTTATCTTATTAATTACTTTGTTTTCATATTCGATATTCAAGTTTTTACTATCAAAATATACAAAATCATAATCTTTTATTCCATATGACAAAGACTTATTTGATAGATAATTCCAAACAGTTTGAGCTATGCACCCCGCCCCTATATAATAGTTTTCTATATCTAACTCTTCTGCCCTTTCTATTATAGTTTTTATAACATCACTTGAATAAAGTATTTTTTCTAAAGCATCTAATTGCACACTTAAATCTAAGTTATATGCTTTAAGTACATTACATTCCACTTTATGCTTCACCTCTGTATTTTTTTATAATTTATACCTTATTATACCATAGTAACTTAGTTTATTTTATTCACAAATAAATTAAAAAGTCTTACTAAATTGCAAGACTTTCTAATTACTAATTTATTTAATTATTCTTGTGCTTTTTTCATATATGATGAATACCACATGCTTAATAAAATTTTTATTGAGGCTGCAACAGGTACTGCTATTAGCATTCCTATTAATCCACCAACATTACCTCCAATAAGTATTGCTAGCATAGTAAACACAGGATGTAATCCAACGCTATCTCCAACAATCTTAGGTGCTAGTAAATTATTATCTAATTGTTGAACCACAAGCATTCCAATAACTGCATACAATGCTGTTATTGGTTCTCCACTAAGTAATGCCATAACCACGGCAAGAACAGTACCTACAAGTGGACCTACGTACGGAATCATATTACAAATACCTGCAATTATCCCTATTACAATTGCATAATCAATTCCTATAAAATATAAAACTATTGTGGATAAAATCCCTACCATACAAGCCTCTAAAAGTTGGCCTCTAATGTAATTATTAAATGTATTATCAATTATATTAAATATTTCTTTGAGTTTATGGCCTGCATTACTTTTCTTAAATATAAGATTGAATGTCTTATTCCACAAATCACTAAAATATTCAGAATCCTTAATTAAATAGATACTCAATACTAATGCAATAAAAAATGTAGCAATGTTTCCACCTAAGTTAACTATAAAATTTGTTATACTTCCTATGCTTGTTGAAACGTAAGATTGAACTGAACTAACAACTTGAGCTATTTTGCTATTTAAATCATCTGGAATTGAAATATTTAGACTTTCTAATTTTTCTGTTACAGAGTTTACAGATAAAGTAGAATTATTCAAATGCTCTGTTAGATAAATTGTCATGTTTGCTATGGTTGTATTATTTGAAAGTTTTCCTCCTACCATCACATATATTCCAGAGATAATACCTAAGAAAACTGCTAAGACTAAGGTATACATAATCAAGATACCAATTGTCCTTCTTGAAGAAGCTTTTTTTAAGATTTTCCTACTCTCTAAAAATCCTTCAATGGCATGTACACCTGGTTTTATTAAGTATGTAATTACTAAAGCAATAATTAATGGTTTTACTAAATTAATTGCTTTTGATAATGTATCTGAAACTAATAAAAAAATACTTCCTAAGTTATTAAAAGTTGAAATACACATATAAATTAGAAGTACAGTTCCTGCAGCATATAAACAATATTGTAATAATCTCTTATCTAATTTCATCTTAACCTGCCTTCCTAATTAGTTATAAATATTTAAAGTTAAATTTATCTTATAATTAATATTATAATAAAATTATACTAAATGGTAAAGAAAAACTCATTTTATCATGATACTATAAATATAGCTACTATTACATTTTATCTTGTAATAGTAGCCTTTTCTTTAATTTAATGAAATGCTTGTCCTAATATTATGCTAAATTTACATTTAAAACTCTTAATACATTTGCTATTGGATTATAAACTGTAAACTCTGAACTTCCTGCAAATAATAACCCAACTGCATTATTTTCTTTATCCAATAAAAGACTTCCTGAATCTCCACCCATTGACATATTATTTGTAATTATCTGGTTTACAAATAAAGCATCTCCAGTATCATAACCTACTAAGACTGTTGCATTAGTATATAAGATATTTCCAATAGTAAAACCAGTTGTTCTACCTGTTTTCTTTACTGCAAGACCTACAACGGGGTTGGCTGTTCCATTAATATACCCTTGCCACATAATTTCAGAAGATATATTTTCATTAGGACATAAAGCTATTGCACAATCTACAATGTTAATAGGTATTCTAGTTATAGAAATAAACCTAATAGGTTCAAAATCTACTAGATTCCCTATAATATCTCCTGGAATTACTCCACCATCTATTGGTCCTGGTTGAACAATTGGAGACCCTAAAGGTGCCCTATTTTCATCAGCTAATACATGATTATTGCTCAAAATATAGTGCTGAGTTCCAAGTCCATATCCGTTAAAAGCTGCACAACCAATGGTACCAGCAGTGATTCCTACAACTCCAACACTATATCCACCCATTGCAGGTCTTATTCTTTGAGTTAATCCCAAAGCCTTTATTTCACCAACTTGAACTACGTCTGTTGGTATACCATTAATTGTTTTTGGAATTATTTTTGATGGATCTAAATCGATAATGGGTAGTTTTTCTTTAACAAAAACTGCAATACACTTTTCGCCAGTGTTTTTTCCACCAACTACTTTTGTACCATTAGCTAATCCAACAATATTGTCATAGTCAATGATTTTTGAATACTCTTGATTACATATTCTAACTATTTCATCCTCTTGACTCATTTTCATCTTCCCCTTGTATTGTGAATTATTTTTTTATCATTCGTTGCTTAATATATAATATGTTTTAAGGGAAGATTTGTGTCACATTTTTAGAGGAGTAGCATATACTGATATGCTAAATTTTCCATTTATGACTATTTTATGTTTCTAAAACATTTATGTTTTTAACCTCTAAACATTTTTTTATTCTAAGGCTTGAAGAATAAATTCCAGCTATTAATGTTAGATAAAGTAAATACTTAATTAGGCTTTGTCCATAATAAGGAGCTATAAAACTTAACAAACATGTAATTCCAGGAATTATATAAAAACTACCAGCAGTAATTCTTCCTAACTTATCAAAAACAAATAGATTCTCTGACTCCTTATTATAATTTCTCATAAAATTAGATGTCACTGTGAATTCTAAGAATTTAATCAATATAAAACCTAAAAACCATAAGTGAATCTTTTCTGCCATTATTAATGCTGAATAAGAAAGTGTCATGTAAAATAAATCAGCAAAAACATCGAGTTTAGCTCCAAGTACAGTAGTATTTCCTGTCTTTCGTGCTATTTTACCATCTATAAAATCTGAGAAACAGATACCTAAAAATATTAAGCTAATTGCTTCAAAATTTTTATTTAAATCTGTACTTTGATTTAAAATTAAATATGCAAATGCAATTGATAGTAATATCCTTAAACTAGTTATAATGTTAGGCAATTTTGAAAGTGATTTTTTCATTTTTTCCATCTCCAATTATTTTTTTCAATTTAGTACTATATCTTCGCTTTACTTAATGCATCTTCTACTGCTGCTTTAATTCCGTTACTACTTCTTGTTGCTCCTGATACCCCATCTACATCAGTTGATTGTGCATTAACAATTTCACTAGGTAAATTTTCAAATACTCTTTCAGCAAATCTTGGTGTTTCATTATTGTCTCCTATTTCAACTGATGAAATTTTACCATTTTGTATTGTTACTGATACTTGAAGGTTTGGTCTATAACCTCTTCCTGTTCCTTCATACACTCCATCCTTATATTGTGATTGACTATTTTGAGTAGAATTATTTCCACCTGTTTGAGCGTTTGAGTTTGTATTTTTATTATTTGAAACAGAGCTTGTATCATTTGTTGAACTATTATTTGTAGTTTCGTTATTATTTTGTATATTAGTATCTACTGTAGTTGATGTATCTTCTGCCTGACTTAATGCATCTTCCACTGCTTCTTTAATTCCATTACTGCTTCTTGTTGCTCCTGATACTCCATCAACATCTGTAGATTGAGCTTCAATTATTTCACTAGGAACTATGTTAAAGGGTCTAGCTGCAAATCTAGGAGTTTCATTATTAGAGCCTATTTCAATATTAGATATTTTGCCATCTTTAATAGTAACAGCAACTTGAAGTCTTGGTCTATAACCACTTCCAGTCCCAATATAGGTTCCATCCTTGTATTTTTTAGATTGATTATTTGTTTTTAAGCTACTAGTTATATTATTTTTCTGACTTTGTGTTATTGATGTATTTTCTATAGTTTTACTCAATGCATTTCCACCCGCATATAGTACTGTTAACCCTCCTATTGCTACACAAGCAGCTAATGCTGGGCTTACATTTTCACCACATATTTCAGCTTTTGTATTTTTCCTTGGGCAAACATCTAAGCATTTAAAGCAATTAATACATTCACCGCTTCTTATTTTGTCACTTTCATACATGGGTATTCCCATTGAACAATTATTTGTACATATTCTACACTTTCCACATTTATCTCTTTTCTTTGAAATGTCGAATATTCTCAATTTAGATGTAAAAGTAAAAATTGCTCCTAGTGGACAAAGATACCTGCAAAAAAACCTTTCAATAAATAATGAGCCAATTATGATTAAAAGAAGAATTATTGAACCTATTGTATACTGTGATATTGCATCACTAAACTGAGGCAATTGAGCAAATGCATCCCAAGGACTAGATGATTCAAATAAAGTGCTTTTTTCAGTCCAAATGAAATAGACAATAAAAAGTAGTATCAAGTATTTTATTGTTTTTAATACAGTATCTACGGTTTCATTTACTCTAAACCTTAACTTAAATACCTTATTTGAGATTAGATAAAGAAAATCATTTAAAGTTCCAAAAGCGCATAACCAACCGCAAAAAAATCTACCCAAAAATATTGTTATTGGAATTACTGTAATTACTTCCACAGACTTTCCAATCATTTGTATAAAACTAAAATTTCCACTTATTATTCCTTGATATATGTCCCTTATTTCACTAAAAGTTAAAATAAATACTCCCGGAAAAAGTATTAACCCAATGATTTGTACAATCTTTCTTGCTATTTGAATTTTATATATCTTTTTACTTAAATTAGCCATTTTGTTCCTCCCTGTTTGTTATGAATAGTGTAATAAATTCTATTTCTTCGTAAATAAATTTAACTAAGCTACTATATACTCCATATTAACTAATTTAAAGTTGTTCTTGATACCATCAGTAATATAAATTTTCTTATCTTCGGTTATAAATATCGCATCAACATTTGGTATAGATTGAATTAATTTATACCCTTCCTCTAATCCCATAACATATGCACAGGTTGAGAGCGCATCGCCATCAATGGAATTATCTGAGACGATAGTTACGCTTATTACTCCATTTTCAGAAGGAAAACCTGTTTTGGGGTCTAAAATATGATGATATCTTTTCCCTCCAGATATAAAAAATCTTTCATAATTTCCTGATGTAACTATGGATTTATTTCTAACAGAAATTACCCCCATATATGTTCCTGTTGGTTTTACTGGATCTTGTATTCCTATCCTCCATGTATCTCCATCTAAGTTACTGCCAAGTGTAAAGATATTCCCCCCTAAATCTATAACTGCACTCTTCACCTTATTTTTTAATAAAATATCTCTTGTTTCATCTGCAGCAAACCCTTTTGCAACTGCTCCTAAGTCTATTGATTGATCCTTGTTATTAAGCCCAATAGATTTTTCATCTTTATTAATACTAATGTCCTTATAATTAACAAGTTTCAGGGCTTTTTCTATTTTCTCTTTATTAGGAACTTCCTGTATTCCTCTACCGAACCCCCAAATATCAACCAAAGGCCTAATTGTTGGATCAAAAGTACCCTTAGACATATCTGAGTATTTTAATGAAGTTTCAAGAACATAGTAAGTATCCTTGCTTACCTTTTGCATATATACTCCAGCATTTTTATTTATTTTTGAAACTTCACTATCTTCTTTAAAAACCGACATCTTATCGTCTATCTCTTGTATTCTTTTTAAGCTTTTGTCGATACCTTTTTCGGCATTTTCTCCATATACTTTTAAGTTAATTATTGTGCCAAGCATATATGAACACTTAATAATAGGAATATTATCTTTACTCTTTTTGAACCATAACAAATTTAAAACCTCCTTCCTATCATCAATGTAAATTATAAACATGCTAGCTTAAACTAAACTGAGAGAAACCTTAGAATAAGCTGAGAATCCTGTTAAAATTTTTAGAATTATAAAAAAGTTATCAGAAATCTATTGAAATTTTTGTATTTTTATTTAAAACTTAATTTAATAACAAACAAAAGGAGAAAAAATTATGCCTTCACTTTTTAATAAACAAATAAATATTCTAATAGTTGATGATGAAGAAAGTATTGTTGAGTTTATAAAAATGGGATTAGAAGCTGAAGGATTTACAGTTCATATAGCCTTTGATGGAAATGAAGCTATAAAATTAGCTAAAGAAGTGAGTCCTCAGATTATTATTTTAGATATAATGCTTCCTGGTATTAATGGATACGAAGTTTGCTTAGAAATCAAAAAATTTATAAAAACATCTATCATAATGTTAACTGCAAGAGATGATGTAGATGATAGGGTTAAAGGATTGGATTTAGGTGCTGATGACTATATGATTAAACCCTTTAGCTTTAAAGAACTTCTAGCAAGGATAAATGTTAGACTTAGAAATAGTTTTCCTGAATTAGCTGATCTTCTATCAATAGGCGACTTTTCTATAGACAATGGTGCTCATGAAATTTGCTATAAAGATAAACTACTTGAATTATCACCCACTGAATATAATTTACTTAAATACCTACTAATAAATAATGGTCTTGTACTTAGTAAATCTACTATTCTAGAAAATGTTTGGGGATTTGATTTCAATGGAGAAATGAATATTGTAGAGGTATATATTAGATACCTAAGAGATAAAATTGGAGACAAAGATCACAATATAATTCGCACAGTTCGAGGAGCTGGTTATAAGGTGGCGATACAATGAAAATAAATTTTAAATTTCCTAACACTAAAAGTTTACGTTTTAAGCTTTTATCGCGCTTTTTACTAATTCTATTTTTTTTACTATTAGTTATTGGAGCATATCAATATTTTACAATGAAGCAATATCTCTATAAAAGTAAAGAGCAAGTATTAGAAGCAAGAATTCATAATATTGACACAAAAAAATTAAGTGAGATACAATCTTCAGATTCTTTGAAAGCATTTAGTTCAGAAATAATAGATAAAATTATAGATAACTATACTACAGTTGCCGTTATTGATTCAAAAGGTAATATTGTAGCTGGTGACAGTAAAACCAAAGATGGAAATGGACATAATAGTTCAGATATTCTACAAGATGCAGGCGATATAAAAGAACATGATCAGGTTCCAATTTCTATTCCTAATCTTTCAAGTAATTATTATTTAAAATTACTGCATATGAATGGAAATCTTGAAGGTTATAGCTTAGTTAATGATCAAGATAACAATCTACAAATCGTTATATGGCGTAAAGTAGGAAGCCTGGATTCACCTGTTGGCTTGATTCAACTAAGTACTTCAGCAAAGCAAGTACAAGAAATACTGCTCCACCAGATATACATTTATGTGGGAGCTTCAATACTTGTATTATTTATAGGTTCGCTACTTGGAGTTACTATTTTCAAGTACACTTTAAAACCCTTATATAATGTTACCGATACAGTAGGTAAAATTAATGCTAAACAATTAGATGTGAGATTACCTATAAATACTGGGCAGGCTGAAATTGATACGCTCTCAAATTCCTTTAATGATATGCTTGAACGAATTGAAATTTCTTTTGAGCAAGAACAAATTATACGAGAAAAAATGAGACAGTTTGTTTCAGACGCTTCACATGAATTAAGGACTCCTCTTACATCTATTCATGGGTTTGTAGAAGTTTTATTAAGAGGCGCTGCAAAAAATGAAAAGCAGTTAGATTTAGCCTTAAATAGTATTTTAATAGAAAGCGATAGACTTACCAAATTAGTAAATGACTTATTATTACTAACTAAACTTGATCAAAAAGTTAAAGTGGAAATAAAAAGAGAAAATATAAATGAAACAATTCAGGAAGTATTCCCTCAGCTTCAAATCTTGTCTGGTAACAGATCAATTGATCTGCAATTAGATAAAGATTTATTTGTTGACACTAATAAAAATCAAATTAAACAAGTTATATTTAATTTGGTACAAAATGCTGTACAACATACGGATGAAATAAGTGGGGTTATTACTATAAGTACAAGTTCTGTTAATGGTGCTACAGGAGAATACTTAAAACTTCAAATTTCAGATAATGGTACTGGAATACCTAAGGAGCACCTAACAGAAATATTCGATAGATTTTTTAGAAGTGAATCTCATAGATCACGTAAACATGGTGGTTATGGGTTAGGACTATCTATTGTTAAATCTATAATTGATTCAAATAACGGTAGTATTAAAGTTGACAGTGAGTTAAATAAAGGAACTACTTTTACTATCTATTTAAAAGTAAGCTCTTCATAAATTTTTTTAAGATTTTAAACTAATATTAAAAATGCCTTACTGTCAGCTAATTTAAAATGATTGAAGGTGTTAAAAATGAAAAAACAAAAAGGATTAATAATTATAATGATAAGCATTATAATAACATATATTTCATGGGTTTTTATTAAACCTACTAGAGATATCCCAGCAATAACTCAATATTCTGAATTAATTGCTGCAATAGTTATGGTGTTCTTCTGCTTAATTAATTTTATTTCTACTCGCCATAAATTTGCTGAATACATGTTTAATGGGTTAGATAAATCATACTTATATCATAAATATTTAAGTATTTTTTCACTAATTCTTATATTAGTTCACAATGAGACAATTGATATAGGGAAAAAGCTACAAAGAACTTCCGGAATTAGAATTCCCAAAGATCCCTATGCAATGTATGGAAGTTTTAGTTTATACTTATTCGTAGCACTTATACTAGTTGCTCTTGTAGCTAAAAAGTTAAATTATGAACGGTGGAAAGTGATTCATAAGTTAATGATTATTCCTTATTCTTTGGGTATTTATCACTATTATGGTAGTTCAAACTACCCTACTTTTTCTTTAGATTTCTTTAGTCTTTGGATGAATCTTATAAACCTTATTGGGATTATTTCAGCAGTTTATAGTATCTTTATTTATGAGAAAAAATCTTTCAAATATAAATATAAGGTTAAAAAGCTAAGAACTGTTGCTATAGGAACCCTAGAAATAACAGGAAGTGCTCTAGGTAAAGATTTAGAATATAAGCCAGGACAGTTTGCATTCCTAAAAGCAATAAATAGTGATATTAACTTTACTTCCCATCCATTTACTTTAAGTGAGGCTCATAAAAAAGGGGAAATTCAATTTACAATTAAAGCCTTAGGTGACGATACTAAAAGATTGATTGAAACTCTTAAAATTGGTGATGAGTTTAGTGTTTCAGGTCCATATGGCAAATTTGATTTTAAGAGTGGAGCTAAGAATCAAATTTGGATAGCAGGTGGTATTGGAATAACTCCTTTTAGGAGTTTTGCTCAAGAAGAGGTACCAGAGGATTTTTCCATAGACTTCTTTTATGCTTACAATAGCGAAGATGATGCACCATATGTAAAAGAATTACAAGAATTAACTTCAAATTTAAGTAATGTGAGATTATATTTATTTAATTCAAAAGAAAAAGGGTTCTTAACTGTTAAAGAAATTAGTGAACTTGTAACAATAAACGCACCCTTTGATGTATATTTTTGTGGCCCAAAGCCAATGAGAGAAGGCTTAATGAAACAATTTAAAAATAGTAGTATGAATATATCAAACTTTCACTATGAGCATTTTCAATTTAAATAATTAAAATAAAAAGACCAGAGACAATGTTTCTGATCTTTTTTACTTTATTACCATTTTTCATAATGCACTTTACTCTCATTATATCTATCTACAAATTTAGGTTCTTCAAGAGGATATCCTATGGCAACTACTGAGTATGGAAGTATGCTCTTAGGTAAGTAGAACATCTCCTTAACATAGTTC
The DNA here is from genome assembly GCF_028728205.1 of Clostridium sp. 'White wine YQ'. Lineage (NCBI taxonomy): Bacteria > Bacillati > Bacillota > Clostridia > Eubacteriales > Clostridiaceae > Clostridium > Clostridium sp. 'White wine YQ'. The sequence continues at coordinate 993,775 of NZ_JAQYUU010000001.1, read as the reverse complement.
ATTCTCTCTTCTACCGGTGCACATGCTAACCATAATCCACCTAACCCAAGTTCTACTGCTTCTAACAAAATATTTTGAGTCACAGCTCCTAAATCCTGTTCCCAGCATTCAGCAGACTTCATATTATCTTTATTTGCACATACTATAATTGCTAGTGGTGCATCTCCAACTGGCTTAGAATAGGAACTCATACCTTCTAGTTTTTTTAAAGTATCTTTATTTTCAACTACAAGAAATTCCCACTCTTGCTGGTTATATGATGATGGTGCCTGCATAGCTGCCCTTAATAGTCTTTCTATCTTTTCTTTTTGTACTTTTGTATCTCTATATGCTCTTATGCTTCGTCTTTTATTAATGACTTCCATTTTATCACCTCTAATTTTATTTATCTAAAATATTATTTGCACTTTAATAGCTTTTTATTTTGAAATTTATTTTTTAAAAACTTATCCAATATTAACCAAGTATATATCAAATACAATTGGACATCCTATTATTGAAGTAGTTTTATAAATTTACTACAGGAGGTAATTATAATGGGCAAGTTTTTAGATGACTTATTTGGAACTAAAGAAAATAGTAATGATGAAAAAAGAGATGGAAAGCTTGAGCTTAGACAAGAAGAATTAGATGTTACTAAAAATAAAGTAAAAACAGGTGAAGTGACTTTAAGTAAAGAGGTTGTTGAAGAAGAAAAGCATGTTGATGTGCCAGTTATGCACGAAGAAGTTGTTATAGAAAGAAAAGCTCTTAACCATGAGCCATCAGATGCACCTATTTCTTCTGGAGAAACTATACATATTCCAGTGAGTGAAGAAAAAGTGGATGTTGAAAAGCATACAGTTGTAACTGGAGAGGTTTCAGCTCATAAACGTGAAATAGAAGATACAAAAACTATAAATGAAACACTAAAAAAGGAAGAAGCTCGCATAGATAAAGATGGTTCTGCTACCCTAGCTTCTGAAGATGCACAAACAGATGAAGAAACAAGAGGATTTTATTAAAATATAATGGATAATTATAATGAAGAGATAATGCAGCTTCACCAAGAACAACTTGACATCGTAAAGAAGTGGGTAAAAAATGGCGAAGTGAAAATTCATAGTGAAATAATTTCGGAAGAGAAAAATATTACTGTTTCTTTAAAAAAAGAAGTGTTAGTAATAGAAAAAATTAAAAGCGATAAAAGTAATAACACTTCCGATGTTATTAGAATTCCAATAAGGCAAGAAGACTTAGAAATTGTTAAACATCCAGTTGCTTTGGAAGAGGTTTCTGTTTATGTAAAAGAGATTCAAGACATAGTAAATGTTGATGAAAAAATAAGAAAAGAAGATGTTAAAATAGATTCAAACGTTAATGAAAAAATAATTTATAGTAAATAACTTTATATAAAGTAAAAAAGATAATGTAGTTCAAATACATTATCTTTTTTCTTTAAATTTTCTATTCTAAACTAATATCTTCACCATTTGTTGAAATTACTTTTTTGTACCAATAGAAAGATTTTTTTCTACTTCTATTTAAGGTACCCTTTCCTTTATCGTCCATGTCAACATATACAAATCCATAACGTTTTTTCATTTCACCAGTTCCAGCTGAAACAAGATCAATACACCCCCATGGAGTATAACCTATTAAATCAACACCATCTAATTCGATTGCCTTTTTCATCTCAGCTATATGATCTCTTAAATATTCAATTCTATAATCATCATTTATTAAGCCATCTTCTTCAACCGTATCACTTGCTCCTAAACCATTTTCTACAATAAATAATGGTAATTCATATCTATCATATAAGTAATTTAATGAAGTACGTACTCCAAGTGGATCTATTGGCCATCCCCAATCTGACTCTTTAAGATATTTATTTTTCATTACTCTAATTACATTTCCTTCTGTAGTTTCAGTATCCTTTCTCGCGCTAGAAACTGAAGAATTGTAATAGCTAAATCCAATATAATCGACTACACCCTCTTTAAGAATTTCATCATCGCCTTGTTCTTTTTCGATTATAATACCTTTTCTTTCAAACTCTTTTAGTTTATATGCTGGATAATATCCTCTACATTGAACATCACAGAAGAAGTATTTTAAATCACGTGATGCAAATAAATCTTCTTGAACATCTTCTGGTTTGCAGGTTTCAGGATATGAAAGTATATAAGCAACCATCATTCCAATCTTAAAATCAGGATTGATTTCATGCCCTAATTTAACTGCTTTAGCACTTGCAACAAATAGGTGATGTATAGCTTGGAAACGTGTTTGATCATCAGTTTTCCTTGTGCCTAAAGTAGCATACCCATTTAGTAAATTTATTTCATTAAAGGTCATCCAGTATTTTACCTTGTTTTTGTATCGTTTAAATATTGCCTCACAATAGTTTGTAAAATAATCTACTACTCTTCTATCTAACCATCCATCCATTTCGTCTGCTAAATATTTAGGTATATCAAAATGACAAATAGTAACCACTGGTTCAATACCATATTTTAAACATTCATCAAATACATCATCATAGAATTTTAATCCTTCTTCATTTGGTGTTGTTTCATCACCCTTAGGAAAAATTCTAGACCAACTTATTGACATTCTAAAGCACTTAAAGCCCATTTCAGCTAATAGTGCTATATCTTCTTTATAATGATGATAAAAATCTGTAGCCACATGACTTGGATAATAGTAATTGTCATCAATACATCCTACTGCCCCTTCTGGTATAGGATCATGACGACCAATCGAAGTAACTGTTCCGTCTATGAGTCTAATAGAAGCCTTTCTAGGTATATTCAAGCTTCCTTCAGTTATAATATCTGAAGTTGCAAGCCCTCTTCCACCTAAATTATACCCTCCTTCATATTGATTCGCAGCTGTTGCGCCACCCCATAAAAAGTTTTTTGGAAATCCCATATATTTCTCTCCTCCCTAAACTTTATGTGATTATGAACTTCTTTTGTTCAACCTTTAACCTAAGGTTATTATATCATTAGATTAAAAAGTCTATATCTTTATTTTAGCATATTTTAAATTGATATTTTCAACATATTAAAAATTATTTTACTTCAATAATATAGTTTAGATTATCAACTTTTGTATAGCTTAGTTTTCTATCATATTTTATAAATTCTTTTTCTAAAAAGTCTATATGGGAATAATATTCATCTTTTATGATTTCAATTTCTCTATAATCTAAGTTTTTTAACACTTCCTTCTCTTCTTTGTCATCTCTAAACATCAAATCTCCAATAACAATCTTGCCATTGTCCTTTAACACTCTAAGCATTTCTACTATGGCTATGCATTTTTCTTGATTATTAAGATGATGAAATGCATAAGTAGAAACTATTACATCAAAAAATTTATCACAATATGGTATTTTTAAGAACTCTCCTAATCTTACTTTCAATCTAGGAAACTTCTCTTTAGCTACTGCTAACATTTCTCTTGATTGATCAATTCCAATAATATTAATATCTTTATTTAAGAATTTACTAGCTAAATTCCCTGTTCCGACGCCTATTTCTAATATATTTTTAATGATATGCTCTGTATTAATCGCTTTATTATATACATCTTCAAGTATTAGTTCGTAATTCTTATATATATTTAAATTTCCTTTATCTTCTTTTATAAAGTCATCATATCTTTTAGCCCAATCATTAAAATCCCATCTATCCTTCCAACTATCCTTAATATTATTTATTTTATTTCCTTTTTCAATTATTTCTAAGAATTCTGTAGTTATTTCATTTGTCTTACTTTCATAAATATTATCTAATACTTCTTCAAGTGACTCTCTTATTACATTTAATCTTTGTATTTCATTATTTACTACTTGCCATTGATTGTTAAAATGATTTAAAAAATTCATCTTATTGTTATTGCTTAACAGCTCCTTGATTTGGTCAATTGGAATCCCCATAGATCTATATAATAATATTGCCTGCAACTTTATAATGTCCTGGTCATTAAATTTTCTATATTCATTTTCATGATCTCTTTTTGGGCTTAATAATCCTTTTTCTTCGTAAAATCTTATTTTATTTGATGAAATATTAAATAACTTTGCTACCTTTTTTATGCTATATTCTGTATTCAAAGCTGACATCTCCCCTTTCAACTTCCATTTTAAACCTTTGCCTAAGGTTAAAGTCAACTATATTTTGGGTTTAATATGTAGGTGGAATAACTTCCTCTGGTGTTTCTCCTACTACATATACAACTTGTGCTGTACATCCATCTAATAAAACGAATGCTTACTCTGCACCAGTTTTTCCTTTTGGTTCTATAATTACTACTACTAGTTCTCTATATCTACCTGGTTATGGAAATAAAAGTAGCTTTGTAGTACAAGATAAGGGAGACTTAGCATTCCAAAAGTCTCAGTATTTGGTTGACATATTCTTCGATTTTGAAAATAATCCAAATGCAGTTCCCAATGCTATAAGCTTTGGAAACCAAAAGATTAGCTATACATTAAGCAAATAAACTACATTATAAAAAGCCACTAAAATAGTATTCTTTGTAACCTACTTTAGTGACTTTTTACTTTTATTCTATTTTCCCTCTTAATTCTTTTTCTATATATTTATCTATATAAGAACTTGGATTTTCATTGAAACTATCATATTCCTTTGTGATGTCTTTAATACTTTTATTTATGTCTTTTAAATCTTTATCGACTTCTACTTTTTCTTTTTCAAGGTCTTTCATAGTTTCAGCATGCTGCTTAGTTAAATCTTCAACCGGATCATCTTTTTTAGTAACCTGATTCAATGATATCTTCATCTTATACATTTCAAAAATATCATGCTTTAATTTTTCTAGTGCCTTTTGATATTGTTCTTCCATTTTTTCTTTTGCTTCTTTTATACTTTTAAGCATTTCTTCATACTTAGTTTTCAATTTATTTAGTTCTTTTAGCTGCTTATCAAACCCATCATTTAGTTTGTTATATATATCGATTCTAGCATTACTACCTTTATTTTGTTTTATAGCTTTTTCAAATGTATCTATTAAAATTGAAGAAGCTCCATCCTCCTTTAAACCTACTAATGCTACATTTGTGGCTTCCTCTTTTTTCTTTTTATATTCCTCTCTAGATAATTTACTTGGATCTAAATTGCTGTTATTAATTGTATTCATGGCTTTATCTAATTCTTTAATATCACTATAACTTAAACTTTCTACCCTACTAGTATGAGCATATTTCTCTCCTAAAAATTTCTCTAAATCATCTTTAGTAGCATTTGCGTTATTTCTATAAAAATTTTTTGCAGAAAGAATCATATCTTTAAGATTTTTCTGAAATTCTTCTCCATTTATTAATTTATCTCCTTTGATTCCGATGTCTTTACCATTTTCTAAATAAGATATCACTTGATAATATGCTTTATTTAAAAGTCCTGAAACCTCACCAGTAAATTGTGCTACTTGTCTATCAGTATAAAAATCAAAAGAGTTATCCAAGATTTTTGTTAATTGAGTTTTAGTATTATCATCAAAATTAGTATTATTATTTATTCCATTTAGTATTTCTCCATACTTATCCATAGAGTTAAATATAGTTTTATTTGTTCCAAAAATATCTTCACTATCATAAGCATTGCTAATATTATTTAAAACTGAAGCTACTTCATCATCGGAATAGTTAATACTAAAATCTACATAATCACTATTATTTCGTGTGTTTGCTATATTTATATCTTCTGTTTTATTATCATATTTATCATTAGTTTTCTCATAACTTGTTATAAACGAATTTATTGAATCTATATTGGTAATATTCATAATCCTCTCTCCCTTGTACCAAAATATAACTATTATGGAAATACTCATGAATATTATCGTATTAATTCAATTAATCTTTAAGATTATTGTAAAAGTTACTCATTCTTTCAATATCCAACTACTTCAATTCCTGCTAAAGTCCCAAAGTCAATATAATTTGAGTTATTCTTTTTATCAAAAAGTTGTAATTTTAATTTCCCTAATAACTCCTCATTGATATTTTTATCCATTTTTCCCTTCTGTGGTGCTATCAGAACACCAGTTGAGCTTAAGCTTGCTTCAACCTTTAATAACGCCTTATTATTTTCTATTGAAATATTTATTTTACTTTTTGTAATCCTTTCTATTTTAGCCTTACTATTATTATAAGTTGCAAATCTATACTCTACTCCATTTATACATATATTACATATAAGCCCATTAAATGATGTATGCAAAAAAGGAATGTTTGCTATGGAACATATAAAGCTTGTAGTCTGATTTTTAAAATTATTGCATTGTATCCAGATATACTCTTTGGGGAAAGACGTTCCCCAATCTTTTTCTATATATCCTTTTCCTTTTGTGAAATCTATTATTTTTCTATTTACTGCTAATATTCCATTTAGTTTATGATTCATGCTAATTATTCCATGATAACATTCCATCTTTGGTATATAAGCAAAGTATCCCATTATATTAGGGTTTAAAATTGATTTCTCTATTTCAGTTAGTGCTCCCAATTTTAAGGTGCCTTGAATCTTTATTTTTTTATCTTTCATATTTAATGAAATAATTGACTCAGTAAAAACATTATCTCCAATTTGAATCATAAATGGTGTATCCCTAAACTTAAAAGCATTTAGTGGATATCTTATATACCCAGATCTTATTATTCTTTTTTTATCTAGTCGTATAAATATATATTGAATAAAGCTATGATAATCATTATGAAATAAACTAACTCCCGGTATAATACATATTACAAACTTCCCATCTCTGGAAATTTGTTTAAAATACCAACCTTCGAAATAATGCTTTTTTTTATAACTTCCTTGAAAAATTATTGGATTATTTATCTTTCTAAACATTATAATAATCTCCTTTTAAACTGAGTATAATGTTTATTATTTGATTAAATAAATCCTTTATGCTTTTATATCACTTGTTTTGATTATATAAATCGCCTTAATGTAAAATTATTCAAATTAATTGCATAATTATGGTATAATGTTCTGATAAGGCTAATTGTATTTTAGAAAGGAATCATAATGTATGAGTCAATTATTTTTAATAACAAAAAAAGCAAAACTCCCTCAGTTTCTATTTACTATATCATTACTAATTATGGGTTCCTTAGGAGTTATATATGTAATAGAGAGTATATATTTTGGAAAAGTTTTAGATGCTGCTGGTACAAGCTTAAGCTCAGTTAAATCAGCAATATTTATTATTTTTCTTATAACTCTTATTGAATATGTATTAGGAATAGTTAGCAAATATACTGTAGCTAGGTTCTCTGAAATTGGAATGTTTAATCTAAGAAATTCATTAAGTCAAAAAATTTCTCACTTAAAATACAAAGTTTATGATGAGGCTTCAACTGGTGATATACTTTCTAGGACAATGAGTGACTTAAATGGAATAGGTGCATTTTGGAGCGATACATTTATTAATCTTTTCCAGGACTTCTTTGTTTTTACTACTGGTCTATTTGTATGTTTATATATTAGTTTAAAGCTTACATTAGTTGGCTTCATTTTTATACCTATAGTATCCTACATTATCTTCAAAACTAGTTCTATCGTCGAAAAAGCATCCTACGATTCAAGAAAGTTTTCAGGTAAGATGAATTCCTTAGCACATAATATTTTAATGGGTATGATGACATTAAAAGCTTTTACTCTAGAAGATATTATGAGTAGAAAGTTTAATGAGACTTCCAAAGATTTTATAAAAGCTGAAAAGAAGGTTGGAATTGCAAGTGCTAAAGTTTATGCTATTGGATCCTTAATTGATTATGGTCCTAATATCGCAGTTATTATATTAGCAGGTATTATGAGCATAAATAATATGCTTACTTCTGGAGAATATCTAACATTCACCTTCACTTTTGGATTTGTATCAAATGTTCTTTATGATCTTCAAAGATATATTATCTCCTATAGAAATAGTGAAGCTATGGCAAGAAGATTAATGGGTATTTATGCTTATGAAGATGAAAAACTTTTTGAGATTAAAGCAAAAGAATCATTAGATAACCCAATTATAAATATATCTAACTTATCTTTTTCATATAGCGAAAATCATAAAATCTTAGACAGTATTAACTTAAAAATTAACAAGAATGAAGTTGTTGCTTTTGTAGGTGCCAGCGGATCTGGTAAAAGTACTTTAGTTAAAGAAATCTCAGGTATGTATGATATACCCTCTGGTGATGCAGAAGTTGCTGGTTTTAAGATAAAAGAAGAAAATATACCATCAATTAGAAACCAAATAGCTATTGTTTCTCAAGAGTCTTATTTATTCCCTGTTTCAGTAATTGAGAATGTACGCTACGGTAAGCCAGATGCTTCAGATGAAGAAGTAATTGAAGCTTGCAAAAAAGCAGATATACATGACTTTATAATGGAACAGCCTAATAAATATAAAACCCTTGTTGGTGAAAAAGGTATTTATATGTCTGGTGGACAACGTCAGAGAATTTCAATTGCTAGAGCTTTCCTTAAAAATGCAAATATTTTAATTCTAGATGAACCTACATCTGCACTAGACTCAGAATCTGAGAAAAATATTCAATATACCCTTGATAAGCTTATGAATGGTAAAACAGTAATTATAGTAGCTCATAGACTTTCAACTATTATAAATGCTAATTTAATATATGTATTTGACAAAGGTACCCTTAAGGAAAAAGGTTCACACGAAGATTTAGTTCTTAAGCAAGGATATTATTACAATCTTTATAAAAAGCAATTTGAAAATAATCAAGAGGAGGAAACTGCATGAAAAACAATATAATGCTATTAAACTGGATGTTTTCCTTCACTAAAGAATTCCGCTTAAGATGGATTTTCAGTAGGATTGCCCCACTAATTTTTAATTTTAGTGAAAAACTATTTGAAGCTCTATCTTTTAAACAACTATTTCAATGCTTCATAAGCAAGGACATAAAAGATCTTTACCTAACAGTTGTTTTTTATATAATTGCCATGCTTGTAGATACCATTGGTAAAAGTTTGACATCCTATTGCAATACCTACTCTAATGCTCTACTTAAAGCTACAGTTAAAGGTGAATTTATTCAAAAATCTTGTTACTTAAAAATAGAAGAAGATGATGAACATAGTGGAAGAAAGTTATCTCGATTAAATCAAGATGTAGATACAGCTTGCGATGTATTAAACAGTTCCGTTGATAATGTATTAATTCCACTAATACAAGGGCTTTCTTATTTAATTCTTGTATTTACTGTAAGTCCTCAAATAGGACTATTTTATGTGGTTACACTAATTCCTATTTGTTTTCTAAACTTTATTTTCACTGAAAGATTTCATAAAGTTGGGCAAAAAATACAAAGTAGACTTGCCATTCTTAATGAAAAATTTCAAGATACACTAGTTAGTGCAATGGTTGTTAAATTATTCATGCTTGAAAATATAATGGAAAAACAAATAGAAAACTTATCTTCACAGGTTTTAGAAGCAAAAAAAGAAGAACAAGTTTTAAGATTTAAATATATGTCAATTGTTAATATCTTTTCGCATGCATTTTCAACTTTCCCTATAATACTAGGATGTTATTTAGTTACATTAGGAATAATAGCCTTACCAAACGTTATGTTTGTAAGTAGATACACTTATGCAATAAGATTCTTAGCAAATAGTTTGATAACTTCTGCTACAGATGTTCCAAAGCAAATATCTGGTATTGAGCGTATATACGAAGTATTTAGTAAAAAAGACCATAGAAATGATTTTGGATCTTTAAAGCCTATTAATGGTAATGATATAATGATCTCTTTTAAAAATCTTTCTGTAAATTATAGAGAAAAAAATGTTGTAGATAATTTTAGCTATAATATTGAAAAAGGTAAAACAGTTGCATTAGTTGGACAAAGTGGTTCCGGTAAATCAACAGTAATTAAAACAGTTATGCAGTTTGTTACCTATTCTGGAAGTATGGATATATTAGGGATACCTGTTAAAGAGTATGATTTAATCTCACTTAGAAAACTAATTTCCTATGTACCTCAAGAAAGTATGCTTTTTGATTGTTCTATATATGAAAATATATTATATGGAAATATGAAAGCTACAAAAGAAGAGATTATTGATGCTGCTAGAAGAGCTTACGCTCATGATTTTATAATGTCGCTTCCTAATGGGTATGATACTCTTGTGGGAGAAGATGGTTCCAGACTATCAGGTGGTCAAAGACAAAGAATTTCAATAGCAAGAGCATTCCTCAAAAATTCACCTATACTTCTGTTAGATGAAGCTACTTCCGCTCTCGACCTTAAGTCTGAAGGGGAAATCCAGAGGGCTCTAAATGAATTAATGAAAGGGAAAACCATTTTAGTAGTTGCTCACAGACTTTCAACCATTATTAACGCTGATGAAATTATTGTTATGGAGAATGGAAAGATAATTGAAATGGATGTCATGAAGAGTTACTAAAAATTGATGGAATATATAAGAAGTTATACGAACTCCAAAATGTTGCTAGTTAAGTTTTTGGAATTTAAAAGAGAGTTTATTCTAGTTTTAGGATAAACTCTCTTTTAAATAAATTCATTTTAAATATTTTTGGAAAATGTAACTATATCATTTCTTTTTGTCCAACCTACTTTACTCCAGAATTCTTTTCCTAATTCATTATCCCCTAATGCAAAGAGATGACACTTATTTATTCCTTGTTTTTTAAGTTCATCAAGTGCCTTATTAACCAAAGCCTTACCTATACCATTCCCTTGATGTTCAGGTAATACACAGGCATGATGAATATATCCCCTTCTTCCATCATGACCGCAAAGTATAGTACCTACTATTCTATCATCAATAAAATATACATATGATAAATTAGGATTTCTCTCAAGATAACAGGATATAGCACCTTTAGAATCCGCATCACTTAGCCCAATTCCAGGAATTCTATTCCACATTTCATATATTTCTTCATAATCCTTTATATCAAGTTTTTTAATTAAACTGCCCCTCTCCTCCATAAATAATCCCCCTTTATAAAACTTATTTTTTCTCAATTTTTACAATCCAAGTGAAATTCACTTTATGCTCACACTTAAATTTATATCCTAAATCTTGAATATATTTTTTAAATTCTTCAACATTTGTATAGTATTTATAATCTATAACTTCCCATAGGTCCTCTCTTTTCTTATCTAATAATTCTTTCTTACGTGCCTCTTTTTCCAAATCATTTTTAAACATAAAATCAACAATAATAATTTTTCCATTATCTTTTAGGAATCCTAACATATTATTAATTGCTTCTTTCTTCTCTTCATCATTTAGACTATGAAAGGCATATGTAGTTACAACAATATCAAAATCATGTTCTACAAATGGCTTGTCTAGAAAACTTCCTATTTTAAAGTCCATGTTTGCATATTTCTTTTTTGCAAGTGAAATCATTTCTAAGCTCTGATCAAGCCCTAATATGTAAATGTCATCACTTAAATCCCCACATAAATTTCCCGTTCCACAACCTATATCTAATACCTTTTTTGCTTTAGAATTAGTGATTTTATTTCTTATTTCAGATAGAATTTCATCATATTTCTCAAATAAGCCAAGTTCATCATCTTCGCGTTCTCTTACCATCTTATCAAACTTAATTGCTTTATTATTAACGTGCATTTGATCACCTCCATATAGTATAAACTCAGCCCTTTAGGCAGAGTCGCTATAAAACTTCATCTTATAATTATATCTCAAATTTGCCAATGCTTGTAAATTAATTATACTAAATATATACCTAATTTTTAAGTATAGTATCCTTTTGATTTAATATGGAGTTCTTAGCAGTGCAATAACTATTGATAATACTTGTTACAAAATATCTGATAATGAGGTTTCAAAGTTTCTATATTTATATAATAGTTTGAGTTATTCAGAAGAAAGTATCCTTGATTAATCATTATAGGAAAAAATAGTAGTTTCCTAAGTTTTTAGGAAACTACTAAAATAACTTACACTGCGTGCTTATTAACTTTAACACTTGATGTTCTTTCTACTTCTGTCATAGTAAATGGATTTAATACTTCTTTTAATTGTTCAGATGTTAAAACTCCTTTAGCCATTATTATTTCTTTAATAGGCATTCCTGTAATTAGGGCTTCCTTTGCAAGCTCTGATGCTTTTTTATATCCAACATATGGACAAAGAGCAGTTACTATTCCAACACTATTATTAAGCAATTCTTCACATCTCTCTTTATTCGCAGTTATTCCGCTGATACAGTTATCGATAAAAGTTATTGTTGCATTTTGTAAAGTTTCAATCGATTCAAATAAGTTATAAAATAGTACAGGTTCAAATGCATTTAATTCTAGCTGTCCTGCCTCTGCAGCCATTGTAATAGTAAAGTCATTACCTATTATATTATAAGCTACCTGTGAAACTACCTCTGGTATTACTGGGTTTATCTTACCTGGCATTATTGATGAACCATTTTGTTTGGCTGGCAAGTTAATTTCACCTAAGCCTGTTTTAGGACCACTTGAAAGTAGTCTTAAATCATTTGACATCTTAGATAAGTTAACTGCACAACTTTTTAAGGTTCCTGATATAGTTACAAACCCGTCTAAATTCTGTGTTGCGTCGATTAAATCCTCTGCTTGGAATACTTTTACTCCTGTTACTATCTGTAGATTCTTAATTATATTATTTAGATATTCAGAACTTGCGTTAACTGAAGTTCCAATTGCAGTGGCTCCAATATTTAATATAAGCATCTCTTCTTTTACTTTATTTAATCTATCAATATCACGTTTTATCATTGAAGCATAAGCATTAAATGATTGTCCTAATCTTATTGGCACGGCATCTTGAAGCTGAGTTCTACCCATCTTTATTACACTATCAAATTCTATAGCTTTTAATTTAGTCGCTTCATACAAACGTTGAAGCTCTAAAATAGCTTTAGGCAACATCTTCAATACTGTAAGCTTTCCTGCCGATGGAAATACATCATTTGTAGACTGGGCCATATTAACATGATCATTTGGATGCACAACACTATAATTTCCTTTTTCTCCTCCAAGTATCTCTATAGCTCTATTTGCAATAACTTCATTTGCATTCATATTTGCAGAAGTACCAGCCCCTCCTTGGATAGGATCTACAATAAACTGATTATGAAGTTTCCCTTCAATAATTTCGTCGCAAGCATTTATAATTGCATTTGCTATATTTTTCTCTAATTTTTTTGAATCTCTATTTGTAATAGCTGCGGCTTTTTTAATTTGGGCTAAACTAACTATAAATAACGGATGAATTGTTTTATTAGTAATCTTAAAATTATTATTTGCTCTAAGTGTCTGGATTCCATAATATGCATCAGCCGGAACTTTCATATTTCCTATGGAATCATATTCTATTCTTGTCTTCATGTAAAAATCTCCTCTAATCTCTTATTATTCCTACCAATTGGAGATTAACACTGTTTTTTCTCAATGTAAATCCTTATAGTGAATTTGCTAATAAAAGATAAAAAAAGACATGCTTTACTTAATTAAAATTATTTTTTATCTAGTATTAGTTTATTTTATTAAGAAGCTTTTTTTCTCATTTTATGGCATTAAGCTTAATATTATAAACTAAAACGCTGTATTTATTATTTAAATTCAGATGCAAAACTTAATTATATTAAGTATAATATATAAATGTAGTAATCTTATTTTAGAAGGGAGATTAGTTTAAGTAGAATTGAATTTAAATTTCAACTCTCTTAAGCAATAAATATGGATGAAATAGATTTAAAACTAATAGAACTTTTACAAGAAAATGCACGTTATTCACTTAAACATTTAGCTAACGAGGTGTTTTTATCGACACCAGCAGTATCAGCACGTATTTTTAAACTTGAGGAGGCTGGAATAATAACTGGTTACTCAGCACAATTAGACCCATTAAAATTAGGGTATAATATTAAGGCCTTTATTAATTTAGAAATGTCTCCAAAACAAAAACCTGAATTCTACCCATTTATTGCTTCGTGCCCAAATGTCCTTGAGTGTAATTGTGTAACAGGCAAATATTCTATGCTCATCAAGGTAGCTTATCATACAACATTAGAGTTAGATTCTTTTATTGGTGATTTACAAAAGTATGGACATACTGAAACTCAAATTGTTTTCTCAACACCTGTTGAACATAGAGGTATAGATATTTCTAATATTAGATAAATTCAAAGCAGAAATCTTGATTATAGCTATCTAGACTTCTGCTTTTATTATTAATTACTTCTTTTATCTAATCCTTCTTCATTAAAGAAAAATATTCCTACTCCACCTATACCTAAATGGCTTCCTAATACACTTCCTATCTTATTAATTATAAATTGTTTATATCCTAATTTTATTTTTATCATATTTACAAGTTCTTCTGCAGTTTCAAAATCGTCTGCATGACTCACGCCTATAATTTGTTCTTTATAGTTGCCAGCCCGTTCTTCCAAAATATCCACCATTCTATGTAGTGCTTTCTTCTTTCCCCTAACCTTTTGAATTAGCTCCATTTCACCATTATTTACATTCAAAATAGGTTTTATTTCTAAAATATTACCAATAACTCCTTGTGTTTTGCCAATACGCCCCCCTTTAATTAGCCAATTTAGATCCGTAATGGTAAAAACATGTTCTATGTGAGTAACTAGCCTCCTTATCCTCCCTACTATTTCATTAAAATCATAGCCACTTTCTTGAGTGAATTTTATAGCTTCAAGAATGATTAATCCAATGGCTGTCGAACCACTTTTAGAATCAATAACTTCCATGTTTATTTTGGGGTATCTCTCCTTTAATTCTAGAACTATAGTTTTAGCTAATTTATATGTTCCAGAAAGTGCTGAGGAAAAAGATAAAAATATAAAATCCTCACCTTTATGGCAGCATTCTTCAAAAGTATCATACATATCTTTTGGATTAGGTTGAGATGTTTTAGGTAAAATTCCTCTTCTCATTGCGGAATACACCTCATCCACATTTATTGTCTTTTTATCTAAATAGTCTTTATCATCAATAAGTACTTTTAAGGGTATTATGCTAATATTGTTTTTTATAATCAAATCTTCTGGTAAGTCACAGGTGCTGTCCACAATAAATTTAACCACTGAAATCATCACCTTTTTATAAATTAATATATTATACCTTATATATTATAATTATAGTTATCATTTAATTTCTTGTCCAATTACTAAGCATATTATTATATTCTGGTTTTTCTAGAAAATATAATAAATAGGCACTGAAATAGTACCTATTTATTTATTGAAAATCTATATATTCTTGACTTTCCATTATTTGAATTGATATAAAATAAATTATTTCCTTCATTTGTCCATAGAATTTCATTTCCATATTGTGCATTTCTATAAATCATAGTATCTAATTCTATTTTATCTTTATCAAATAATGCTACATGCACCTCATTGTTATTAGATGAAACATCGCTAGAAATATATGAAATTTTATCCTCATCTTTCGTTAGTTTTACTTCATATATATTTCCAGACTTTAAAATCTTGTATGTGCTGTTTGCCATATTATAAATAAAAATTCCACTATTACCATCTACACTTCCACTAAAAATAAAGTTTCCATCATTTAATGGAATAACGTTATAAACAGAACCTTTTATTTTTAATTCTGTTATCTCTTTACTATCGATATTTATTGCCTTTATGCTTAAATAAGTTTCATTCTCTTTTCGTATTCCTTGTTCTATAGCATATAAAATTTTTCTATCCTTAGTCATAAATAAGTTGTAAGTGTTTTTATAATTCTTATATAGCATATTAGTTGTACTATCATCAAAATTCATTAGTTTCTCTTCTTTACCTGTATTTAATTCCTTAATAATAATAGAATTATCTGCAATTCCCACTATTCTATTATCATCTATGAACAAAGCTGAAGTTAATGCACCTTCATAAATTTTATCTATTCTATTTGTATAAATATCCTGTAGATAAGTTCTAGTTTCACCATTGCTCTCACTCTTTTCAATATATACCACTTTATTTGTATCATTTGTTTCATATAAATTATTTATATTGCTATCATACTTTGCTAGTATTGTATTATTTTTTTTACTTTCCATATCAAAAATACTAATTCCTATATAACTATTTCCGCTTAAGGTTTTAAAAACAATTTTATTATTTTCAGCTATTTTAGGTTCCATAATTATATAATCTGCATCATATGAAGATACATTTCCCACTTGTAATTTTTTATTTATTTCATCACCATCTGTTCCTACAAATGATTTCTTATCTAATACTATTGTTCTTGAATTTCTACTTCCTAATGTATATATATAGTTTAAAAAATAGAAGGATGACGTAAATATCAACAATATAAATATTCTTATAATATATTTTTTGAGCTTTCTTTCAGTTCTTATCTCATTCATTTATTTCACCCTTTAATATAATTATAACTTCAGTACCTATTCCTACCTCACTATTAATCTTTATACTTCCTCCATGATTTTCAACTATATTTTTTACAATAGATAGCCCTAAACCTGCGCTACCTTTTTCTCTTGATTTTTTCTTGGAAATTCTATAAAAAGGTTCAAATAAATTATTAATATGTTCTTCTGATATTCCTTCTCCACTATCCCTTAGGCTTATGTAAATATCATTTTCTTTATGTTTAGCTTCAACTACAATTATTGAATTTACATTACCATATTTTATAGAATTATCGATTAAATTTACAAAAACTTCTTTAACTTTAGAACTGTCCCCATTTATGATTAAATTTTCTTCAACATGTGCAACAACATTAATATTGTATTTTCTTGCTTTAATGTTCATTTCTTCGCAGGTATTTTTAATACTTTTTGATAAGTCTACTCTTTCAAAATCATAAATCATTTCCTTTGAAGTTGTAGTTGAAAGTTCTAGTATTTCTACTACCATATCATTTAGTCTTTTACTTTCATTTATTATATAGGATGTTCCCTTATCAAAAAATTCTTTATCAGTAAATTCATTTTCTTTAATAATCTGAGCATATCCTAATATAGTTGTTAAAGGTGTTTTTAACTCATGAGTAACATTGTCAAAAAAGGTTTTGTTTTGTCTTTGAGCTTCTTTTAAATTATCCCTTTCCTTCTTTATAATGTTAATTTGTTCTTTAATCCTATCTATCATTATTTTAAATCTTTTAGATAACTCACCTATTTCATCTCTTGAATTTATATTTATATTTATATCAAAATTTCCTTTAGACACCTCTTCTGAGCTTTTAGTTAATTCAATTATAGGCTTTGCAATTTGCTTTGATATTATAATTGACGCTATAAATACTATAATGAATATAATACCTGCAAAAATATTAATTATATTTTTAAACCTGCTATTATATGCATAAAGTTCTGAATAATCTTTAGTGTATCTTATAATTCCAATTGCCTTATTATCTTTTTCAATTGGATAGGATAAACTAACTATGACTTTACCTCCACTATAGTTAATTGAATATGCTATTTCACCCTTAATTGCTTTTGAAATATCATCACTTTTCAACTTATCTTGGGTTAAAAAATTTGAAATTTTCTCTCCTGAAGCATTATAAATGTCCACGTTGCTTCCTACTTCCGAACTCAGTTCTTTTGAAACATCATCTGCAATATCTAAAAATTTGGTCTCATTATATTCAATATTTCTGATTAAAGAATATTGTTTCAAATATAGATCTAAATTTTTCTTAACTGTAATCATATCATTTTGTATTATACGCTCAGTATTTTGCTCAGTAATTTTATAAGAAGCAAAGATAATAGAAGATAGACCTATAAAAATTATAATAGAGAACCACAACAGTATTTTGTTTTGAATTGAATATTTCATATTATCACCTTAGTTAAACCAGTTTATAGCCTACACCAAAAACTGTTTCTATTATTGATATACCTTTATTTTTATCAAGTTTCTTTCTTAATCTTTGAACATGAATATCCACTGTTCTTGTATCCCCTACAAATTCAAAACCCCATACTCTATCTAGTAATTCTGCTCTCGAAAAAACCCTACCTCTGTTCTCCGCTAAAAACAATAATAAATCAAACTCTTTATTAGTAAGATCAACTCTATAATTATCTTTTATAACTTCTCTTTTATCTTTGTATATTTCAGTATCAGATGATAACTTAATCACTTCAAATTTATTTGTAACTGTTGATTCTGAAATTTGTCCTATTCTTCTAAAAATGGCCTTTATTCTAACAACAACTTCCCTAATATCGAAGGGTTTTGTAATATAGTCATCAGCACCTAGCTCAATTCCTAATATTTTATCAATAGTATCTGATTTTGCAGTTAGCATTACTACAGGTATTGTATATTCCTTTGATACCCTCTTACATATTTCAAATCCGCTTATATCTGGAAGCATTAAATCTAAAATTAATAGATCCGGCTTATATTCAGCTATTAATTTCATTCCTATTTCTCCATTTTCAGCTATCTCTGTTATAAATCCTTCTTTTCTCAAGGAGTATGACAATAAATCTGATATGTAGTCTTCATCTTCTATAATTAGTATTTTTTTCTGTTCCATAATTCACCCTCCTTCTTTTATAATAACTTATTTTATATGATTTAATAATAATATTAATAAATTTTACAACCTTGATACAAATGCCAAAAAAAGGTGAACTGACGGGCTCATAATTAATTTTCTATAACTACATCAGAACCTTGTGGAATAGTCTCATAAAACCAGTAAGCATCATTAACAGACATTCTTATGCAACCATGAGAAGCTTTTTTCCCGATTTTCTCCGCTTCCGAAGTAATAATCTGACCATTTGCTCCTGTTGGCACAGAATGAAATAAATATTGTGAACCAATAAAGCCTACCCAATACCTTGCCCCTTCATTATATTTATTGCTAAAGAATGATTGACCAAAATAACCATTTATTTTATAGTGACCTAAAGGTGTATCGTAATTTCTTTCTTCTATACCTGTAGAACATGACATTGCTCTTATAAGAGTCGTTCCATTATACACATATATTTTTTGTTCATTTATTTTTACTTTTACAGTATAGTGCCCATTGTTGGGAATTGCTCTTATTGGGTCATCAGTTGGAAAACTATTTTTTTTGCCTTGAGAACTTATATTTGACATATCTTTTTGACTTTCTCCTAATATGTTGCTTTTATTTGTAGATTGATTATTAAGCGATTCATTTTTTATTTCTTTATTGACCTGAGTTGTTTCTTCTGTAATTTCTTCTTCTGATGAGCTAAATGATTCATTAACGTCCTTATTAGTATTTATATTACCATTCCCTGTTAATTCTTTTAAATATTCTACAGTATCCTTGCTTTTTTTACTATTTATTTCAGAATTTTTTGTGAACTTATAGCCAATTCCTAATGCACATATAATTATAAGAAACATAACTACTTTCTTTTTCATAAATATAAACCTCCTAATGAAAAATATATTTTCTATAGGAGTAATTATATTTGCTGCATGTTTCTAATCTTCTATTGATTGTTTCGAGATTGTATCAATGTTGTTAAATGATATTTTCAAGAGATAAATTATTATAATTTACAAGTCTGATACAAATGACATAAAGTATGAAACATTTAATCTTTATAATAAGTACTGAGATTAGAAATACTAGCTAATCTTACATACTAAAAAAGGAGAGAAAGTTTTATGAAAAAAGTCATAATTACAGCTACATTAGCCGCAACACTTTTAGGAACTTCTGTAAGTGCATATGCATTTTCAAACAAAAATGTTAATCCTCAAGAGAAGCCTTCAATAGAAACTAAAGTTTCTGCATATTCTGATATCACAAAGGATCCAGATAATAAAGCTGGCAAAATAGAATATACTAAAACTGCTTCATTAAGAGATGATGGTTCAGAAGGCTTAATTTTCGAGTCCTGGATGGATCCAAATACTTTAAACTCAAGAATGGATAACATATCAAAGAATGACGGTAAAGTTAATTTTTACACAAGTTCTTATACTAAGGATAAAGGAAGAAGTATAATTACCCTTCAAAGAGATTCTAATGGAAATGCTACAAGTGGAGATTATATACCAGTTGATGAAAAAGGCGCAGAATATAATAATTCATTATATTCAAAAAATAATTCTTTTACAGCAATTAGAGCTCAATATGCGTCATCTGAATGGACTTCTGAAGGAAATATTACTCAAGATGGAATAACATTAAAAGAAGTATCTAAATCTTTTATGGGATTAGAAAAAAAACCAGCTTTAGATAAATCACAAGCATATTCTAAAGTTCAAATGAAACAAGTGGCATACCTAGATGAAAATACTGGTCTTCCTACAAGGATCGAAACATATATATTAAAAAATGATAAATTTGAGCTTCAAGATACTACCCTATATGAATTTAAATATATTGAATCTGCAGGAAATCTATTTGACACTTCAGGAGTAAAACTAAATCAGCTACCAGAATATAAGTATGATGCAAATGCTGTGGGATAAATAAAAAAAGGCTTTTTAAGCCTTTTTTTATTTATCCTTCTAAATTATTATTCGTTTAAAGAATCTCCTATATAGAAATTCTCCATAAATTCTATTCAAATTCAGAAAACATTTTATTTCTATTAATTCCCTCCATTACTACTCCAAACATAATAACAAATAATAGAGAAATAAAAGTTATAAAAATTATACCTAAGAAATCCAACTTTCCTGCTTCAATCATTGCTTTCCCTATCAATAGAGAAAGAATCAAAAATATAATACCATATATAAGATAAAGTTTAGTATAAATTGAATTTTGCTTTTTCTTTTTTATTAAATAGCTATTCCAATCTAACGGATTTCTGTTTTTATTATTACATTTATTTATATATTTATTATAATCTTTACTTAAGAATTCTATATATTTCTCTTTTCTACTTTCTAATTTTTCGTTATTAGTTATACGAGTAATTGACCATACAACAAAATTTATTAGTGTTAAATATAAGAGTATCAATATTGAATTATTAAAAGTTATTATTACTCCATAGATATCAAAAGTTTCATTAATAAATGTGTACACTGTAATAGGTATAAGTATCATAAGGAAAGATACCAAATTACCAATTCTTTTACAAAGCTTAGGATTTTCAAAAAACTTTTTTGTTATTAAATCAGTAAGTATTGGTGAAATTATTATTCCTAGCATTAATACTATTTCTCCTAAGCCAAAACGCATTTCGGAAAAGATACTTGTATTTTCACGATTGAATATTCTATTACAAAAGCTTATAAATAAATGAACAAACGCAACAAAGTAAACTGAGCTTAGTAATGTTGAACATATTCTTGAAACCTTGTAGATATAAATACTTTCTCCATAAATCATATTATCACAGTAACTTTTCAAGTTATCTCCTGTTATTTCAAGTACATTCTTTCCTACTTCTTGAGCTGATAAGAAACTATCCATCACTTGTAATAAACAACTGTTCTTTTCTTGATATTTTAATTTTGATGATATATTTATATATGCCTCAACTTTATTAAATTGAATTTTATATTCATTTTCTAATTGATTGATATAGTCTTTATAATTATCAATATCACTAATATTATTTTTATCACTTTTCACAATATCTTCCCCTTACAAATTCTCTGCATTAATAATTTCATTTGTTTTAAAAGTTATATCATTGAATACTTTTATAAAATCTTCATAATACCTTTCGCCTAAACTTGTAATTGTATAATACTTTCTCTTAGGTCCTAAAGGTGATTTCCTAATATTGCAGCTTATAATACCCTTTTTCTCCATTCTAGTTAATATTGGATATAATGTACCTTCATATATATCCTTAAATCCATATTTATTGAGAACTAGTAATATCTCGTACCCATAGGTTTCTCCTCTTGAAATAATACTAAGGACATTACCTTCTAATATTCCTTTTAGTAATTGTGACTCATCCATCTTTATCCCTCCCTACTATGCAAACAATAGTAGTAACTATATTTTACCACTCTACTAAGCATTGTCAAGTAGTGTGTAAAAAAATAGAATCTCAAATTAAAATGAGATTCCATCTTTTATAAATACTTATCTTCACATAGTAGCTTGTACAACTTTTTTTTCTAATTTAAAGCTTTTATAATCCCGCTAGATAATCCTGATGCTATTTTGTCCTGATATTCACCACTACTAAGCAATCTATCTTCATTAGGATTTGACATAAATCCAGCTTCAACTAAAACAACTGGTACTTTTGACCAATTAAATCCTGTAAGGTCACTTCTTTCAGATATACCTCTATTCTTCATTCCCGCAAATTTTATTAGTTCACTTAGTATTATCCCGCCATCTTTTTTACTCACATCTTTAATATTTTTTGCATATCCCACTGCTGCAGGTACAAGCATTGTAGCACCATTTGCACTAGAATCATCTGCTGAATCGCAATGTATTCTTATTACTAAATCTGCATTATTATTATTTCCAACTTCTGCTCTATCTATATTTCCTGGATCTTGGTTATTGTCAGTTTTAGTCATAACAACTTCTATTCCACTATTCTCTAATTTTGTCTTTAACTTTAACGCAATCTGCATTGCAACTACATACTCTGGGATTCTAGAATTTATTCCTTGTGCTCCCCCAGGATCCTTAATTTTCATCACATTTGAATCAGGAGATGTCTTCTCCATTCCTTTATTTCCACCTATTCCGTGTCCGGGGTCAATAACCACTTTTTTCTTTTGAGTTACATTTTTATTGCTGGCTACCTCAACATTATTATTTTTAATTTCTTCGGTATTTTTATTATCATTACTTTTACTATCTTCATTAGTACTTTCAACTATAGGTGCTTGTACCTTTTCTTCAGTTGTATCCTTTTGGGTTGCTTGTACAGTATCTTCTTGTTTTTTAGGAGTCTCCTCCTTTGCCTT
Organism: Clostridium sp. 'White wine YQ'; assembly: GCF_028728205.1. Taxonomy (NCBI): domain Bacteria; kingdom Bacillati; phylum Bacillota; class Clostridia; order Eubacteriales; family Clostridiaceae; genus Clostridium; species Clostridium sp. 'White wine YQ'. The sequence continues at coordinate 970,825 of NZ_JAQYUU010000001.1, read as the reverse complement.
ACTACAACCTAAAAAAGTAAATGTCATCGCTATAATAATTAAATAAGCTATAGGTTTTTTCATTATTCTCTTTCTCCTATTATTAACATTCTATATGATTATTTGATAAATTTATTATAATTGAGTTTTTCAAATAATCATATAGATTTTATTATACCCAAACTAAAATTTATAGATTGAGGGTTCATTACAAGTTATTACTTAGTCTTCTCTCTCGATATTTATTATTTCTGCATCTGTGTTTTCTTCGATAAAAGATATGATATTTTCCATTGTTGAATCCATTTGAGATGAACTACCGCATACACCTGCAATCCCTATAACAATAGTTTGATGTACATCTTGTTCATCTATTTCTGCAACTGAAATATTAAATTTATTTTTAAGTCTTTGAGTTACACTCTTTACAATCATTCTTTTTTCCTTTAGGGAATGTACCCATGATGCTCTAAGTGTAATTCTTAATAATAATACTCTCATTAACTCCCACCACTTTTCATTATTATAAATATAATTTCATTGAAATTTTCCTATCAAATTCTGACCAATTACCTGGCTCAGTTTTCTCCTTTAATTGTGATATTTTGTTCATTGTTGCATCTATGGAATCAGCAAAATTAAGTATATATGATTCTTCCATTTTCATTTCTCTTGGTGAGCCAAACTCTAATTTTCCATGGTGTTGTACTACGCATCCTTTTATTCTATTTACAAAGTCATCTGTGTATATTGAAGAATTTTCACTTATTGCCTTATCTATTAATTCAACACCAATTACAATATGACCTTCTAATTCTCCTCTTAAAGTATATTTAAATGGTCCATCATAATATAATTCGTATATCTTCCCAATATCATGAAGTTTTGCTGCAAGTACTGCTGTTTCTTTTCTTCTACATTCATATTTTTCACATAGCATTGCTGTTAATTGCATTACACCTAAAGTATGCTCAGCAAGCCCTCCTATATAATTATGGTGCATTGAAACTCCACCTATTCCTCTTCTAAACTTATCTAAAAAATCTTCATCCTTAAAAAAATAATCATTTAAAGCTTTAGCCTCTGGAGATATTATATATTCATCCGTATAGAGTTCAATCTCATCCATTATCTCCTCAATAGGTCTTTTTACGGTTGGCAGAAAATCTGAATAGTCAAATTCCGAAATGAATTCATATTTCTTGACTTCTAAGGTTCCATCTTTTATTCCTTCAATTTCTAATACTTTGCCTTCTTTAATATCATCTCTTCTATTTGGAATTGTTGCTTTAATATCGCCAGTTTTATCAGACATAATACATATAACCCTTGATGCTTCCCTTGCAATAATTCTATTTACCATAAGCTCTATTTTCATATTGCTTCCAGTTTTTATTTCACTTAAATATTTCTTTTTTGTAGTCATTTTTCCCTCCTAGATATAAACAGTTTCTAATGGTAGTATGTGTAGAATTATTTTTACTATAGCTTTTTATAATATAAAATACCTATGCTAATTATGCTTAGCATAGGTATAATTATAAGTTAAATCTTTGCTACGGGATGTCTAATAACTGTCTTTAATTTCTCAGCTGGTGTTTTTAGATAATTTGATATATATATTTCATGATGTTTTCTATTTAAGTTAAAATCATTTTTCAGTGAATTATTATTAATAAATTCTTCAAATTTTTTAATAGATTCTACCTCATTATCATAAGATCCTATATGCATAATCTGCACACATAAACCTTCTTTAAAAGAACTAAATCTTGCTTTATCAACTTGAATGTGCGGTTTCTTTCTTTTAACTTCATTACAAGCCCAATTAAAAACTTCCTCAGTTACAAATTCAGGTTGTCTAATCATAGATGTCCAATGGAACTTATCTTTTTCAGTAAAATCCATCTCTGAGTCTTCTCTCCACCATAACCCTTCGAGCGGCGGTACTACATACTCAAAATATCCTTCAGGTTTTAAACTGCCCATTTTGCTCATTTTTATTGTATATGAAAGGGCATATATTATTTCTACTGCTTTTTGATATTCTCCATCTTTATCATTAGGATTTCCCTTACCGTCAACCATTATGAATTTCATCTCTGGAACATCTATTAAACCTGGTACAATCTTTGGTGAATATAAGTCTTTGAATTCCTTTTTATAATCTAATTTATTCTCTGCCATTAATTATTCCTCCTCTTCTATAGGAATGATTATTTCGGTTATATATTTATTAGGATTACCTTTAAATATCATTCCAGGTCCCTTTACATATATTTCTCTTGATGGTGTTAAGCATTTTAATTTATTTTCTTTCGCGAAATCAAGCAGAGCCTTATAAGCCATATTCAAATTTTCATAATCGCCAATATGTGTTGTACATAAAGCTTTTATCTTAGGCAATTGTCTTGAACTTATCTCATTATTACTAACTAATTTAGAAGTTGGAAGGCATAGCTCAATATCAGCTTCTTCTTTATACTCATCATCGTAATAACAGTTAAATGGAGCACCATTTACATTACTCTTAACTATCTTATATAGTTTTCCTATATATTTCCCAACATCTTTATATTTCCCCTTATATCTAATAGATGCAATTATGATTGGTTCAATATCCTTTTTTTCTATAATATAGTTCATAAATACCTCCCTATTATTAGGTTTAACATAGAGGTCAATCTTTTTTAATAGGCTTTTTTCTTCTTCAATTCTTTTCTCTATCATTTTCTTTTTTTCTTCAAGAAAATATGGGAGATCAGAAGCTGTTTCGTAATTTATTAGCAAATCATTTATTTCTGAAATTGAAAATTCAAATTTGCGAAGAAGTATTATAAGCTCAGCTTTCTTAAAATCCTCTTCACTATAAAATCTGTAGTCATTTTCTTCATTCCTATAGGATGGTTTTAAGATATTTTTTTCATCATAATATCTAAGTGTTTTTACTGTTAAACTTGTTATTTTAGAAAATTCGCCTATCTTGTACATTTATTCACCTCTTCTATATAGATAACCAATACAGGATTAATTATCTTAAAGTAAGTATAAACTATCCTCCACACTGGAGAGTCAATATTAATTTTAAATATATTTCTATCTTACCTTAAAACTCATAATTTTTCCAAAATAAAAAATAGTCGCTGCAATTCCTATAAAATAAAAAAGCACCCACAATTGTGAGTGCCTTTAAAAAGGAGATTCGTAAAAAAGAAAACTTATTATGTTTATATTATAAATATTAAATATGTCATTATTATGACAAACTGATTTCAATTTATTTTTATTTAAAATATTCATCTCTATAAATATTATAGAATAACTCATTTTCAACTCTATTTTCAAATAAAGCTAATTTTACATCACGATTAAATCTAAAATTAAATCCACACTTTTCAATTACTCGTTTAGATTTCATATTAAAATCATAATGTCCACACCATATCAAGTCTAAATTTAATTCTTCAAATCCATATTTAAGGAGTGCCTTTACCGCTTCAGGAATGTATTCATGTCCCCAATATTTAGGATTTAGTACATATCCAATTTCTCTTTGTTTTAAATCCTTAAGTGTTTCATCTGGAGTTTTATTATGTAGTCCTGTTCCACCAATTACTTTATTCTCTGCTTTTAATACTATTGCATAAGATTCATTATCATTAATAAATCTCTTGATGATTGCCTTACTCTCTTCTATATCTTTATGAACTGGCCATCCTGCTACAGGTCCTACCCTATCATCACATGCGTATTCGTATAAATCTAAAAAATCTTCTTCTTTCCAGTCCCTTAATATAAGTCTCTCTGTTTCTAATGTTTTCATTTTATTTCCCCCTTTGATATAATTCTATTGAAAATGTTCTAATACATATACTTCTTTCTTATCTCTATCGAATATAAAATATATCTTAGAATTATCATCTTTTATCTTCCAATAATATTTGTAACTGCTTTCAAAATTAGGATAGTATTCTTTTGATACTTTTAAGTTCTTAAGTATTTCTTCTGAACCTGCTTCAATTGATTCATTTTTTTCACTTTTCCACTCTAAAGATGAATCAATTTGTTTAATATCATTATATTGAAATATATGATATCTATCTCCATCACCAAGAAAGCTTGGACCTTCATCTTTTTCATAAATTTCATCATACTCTTTAGGTAAAATTATTTTCCAATTTGCTTTAATTATATTTTTATATATATTTCGCTCTTTAACATAGTCATATATAACATATGCTGAAATTAATCCAGCCAAGGTTAATATAGAAAAAATACTAATAATAACTTTTTTCTTCATATTAATTTACGCCCTTTATATAATAAAATAAACTTCTTATGAAGTTTATTTTATTATATATGAAATTATTTTTTCTTTCAAATATTTCCTTTTAAATCAAATATTAGTTATTAAAGTTCCTTGATGAAAAATCATCTTCCACTTACCATTTATACTTTTCCAAATAGAACTTCTAAGTGAGTATTTCTTCTCAGCAATCTCATCATGCTTAATTAATTTATATGTTGCTAGTACACTATCCTCACTAAGAATAGAAATATCAAAATTTATAATTTCCCACTTTAATTCTTTTTGACTTATATTATCTTCTATTGCTTCACCTTTTTTATATTTATAAATATAACCTGAGCTGCAAAATTCAATAAAATTCTCTGATAATAACATACTAATTTTCTCAGGAGATTGTCTTATGTTAGGTTTAAGTAATTCTTTTTCTAATTCTAAAATATGATTCTTTAACTTCTCCACTAATTAAACCTCCTAAAATATCTTATTTAGTTTACAAAATTATATAATATTTCCACCATGAAAAAAACATTCATATACTTTTTTATGATTATAATAAATTTCTTCATATCCTTGAAACCAACTAAATTCTCCATTTATTATTGCATGATACTTATATTCTCCATTTTCATATACTAGTGGTCCTCTATAAGGATATTTATTATTTACGTTAGACAATACTTCTTTTAGAAATCCTCCTGAAAATTCTTCTGATAAGACTCGTCCAATATAATTCATTGACCAAATTGGAACATCCTCTTGCCATATTGCTTCCTCACCTGCAAAATTTCTTCCTCCTAAATAAGTATCAATATATTTAAAATTTCCTTCTATATAACGTAAGTCATGTGAGCTTGGTCTTGAAGGCTCAACTTCAGCTCCTCTACCTGCATATGTTTTCTTTTTAGCTTTACATAAAAACTCTATAACTTTTTCATTTTTCTTAATTTCTTGTGAACTATCTTCTCTTAAGCCACATGGGTCATCACTACTTTTAACCAATTTATCAATACTTACTTTAAATATATCACTTATAGAAATTAATTTCTCAATATCAGGATATGATTGACCTATTTCCCATTTTGCAACTGCTTGTCTAGAAACACCAATATATTCAGATAATAGTTCTTGGGATAACCCTTTCTCTTTCCTAAGTTCTTGTAACTTTGCTCCAAAACTCATTTTATCACCTCAAGATAAGTATACAAAAATAGTAAATATATGCCTATCACCTAACACTAACATTCTTGACAACTAATAGTTGCAATTTAAATATATTATATCATTAAAAAATTATTGACTCTGACATTACGTTATAGCGTAATATTATATTAGAGCTAGAATTTATTGTCAAAAATTCATTGCCGGCAAGCGTTAGATAATAACTAACTCTCAAATCAAAATTGGAGGTTATTTATGCGAACAGTTAAAGAAGTATCAGACTTAACAGGAGTAAGTGTACGTGCACTACACTATTATGATGAAATAGGATTATTAAAGCCAAGTAAAGTTACAGATTCAGGTTATAGGCTATACGATGATGAAACTCTTGATACCTTGCATCAAATTCTGTTTTTCAAAGAACTTGATATTTCTTTAAAAGAAATTAAAGATATCATGTCTAATCCCAATTTTGATAAAAAACAAGCTCTTAAAAATCAAAAAGAACTGCTTATTTTAAAACGTGATAGACTAAATGATTTAATAGAGCTTATAAATAAGCGAATAAGAGGAGAGAATGCAATGAGTTTTAAAGAATTCGATATGAGTCAATATCTTAGCGTATTAGAAGAATTTAAGAATGAACATGAGGATGAAATAATAAAGTATCACGGCAGTAAAGAAGAGTTTAGTAAATTTATAGATCTATGTAAAACTAATGAAGAAAATATTGCAAAGATGGCAATAAAGCAATATGGAAGTATAGAAAAGTATACAGAGGCTATGAAGAATAATCTTGATAACTTTTCAAGTATAATGGAGAAGATTGAAGATTTTAAAAAAGATTATTCAGAAGAATATACTCAAAAATCTTCAGAACTATTCAATAGACTAATTTCTGATTTAAATAAAGATCCTAAATCTAAGGAAATTCAACAAATTGTAGAAGAAATAAATCAAATGAATATAGAACAATATAAATTCTTAAATATGGATATGGGAGAGAACTACTGGGGGCTAATGGCTGATCTTTACTCCTCAAATCCTGTATATATAGAAATCTTTGAAAAAAAATATGGTTCTGGCACATCAAAGTTTGTTGGAGAAGCTTTTAAATTCTATTCTGAAAATAATTAATTGACTTTATTTATTAAAATAGCCTCATTAAGCTAATAAGATTATTTTTTTAGCTTAATGAGGCTTAAAATTATATATCTAAACTTTGATTAAATCTAATTACTCTCCATGAATTTAACCTTTTATCGAACTCGAATTCCATAATTCCGCACATCTCAACCTTAAACAGATGCCTTTTATAAACTGGAAGTTGTAATAAATTACACATTAATAGCCTTATATACCCTTCATGACTAACTAAAAGAACATTTTTATTATCCTTTTTAAGTTCCTCTAAAAGTTCATCTTGCCTTTTCTTTACCTCTTCTCCTGTTTCTCCCTCAGGAAATCTCACATCTTTTGCGTATGTAAAAAAGTCATTCCAGAAATCCGGATATTTTTCTATTATTTCTTCATCACTCAAGGATTCAATTATTCCATTATCTATTTCATTTAATCTTTTATCTCTTATTATTTCTAATCCTTTATTTTCTGCAACATATTTAGCTGTTTGAAAAGCTCTTAAATATTCGCTTGCAATAATTTTATCAACTTTCTCATATTTAAAATAGTCTACTAATCTTTTAGCTTTTTCTACTCCTTCATCACTTAAAGGTGAATCCTGATGCTTAAGTTTATCACTATAATAATCTCCAAACTCTTTACTCGCATGTCTAACTATAAAAATCCTCATTTTAATCCCCCACAACCTATATATTTTGTAACCTATTACATATTATTTAAATTAATTAAAAATATTCTCATTACATTATTTTTATAAAAAAATAAGTCCTTTTTCCTAGGACTTATTCTTAAAACTATAATTATTTTGTTTTATGTCTACTATTCCACTTAACATGTCGCCGGTTGCATCTAGAACCCTAACATTTTCCTCAAGAATCTTTAAATCTTTATCTAATTCTTTTTTATTCTGATTCTCGTGAATACTCAATTCGTTAAATAATGTTCCAGCCATTTAAATCACTCCATACTTTATTAAAATATACTTTTAATAGTTTGGATGTTTTAATATTTTATATTCATTATTGGAAATAAACATTTAATTTGTTTACTTTCAAGCTAATCCACCTCATAATCTACATTGCTTTTTTTCTATATAAAAGTTCAGCTTTTACAGCACAAACAACATATATAATTATTATGAAAGGTATTAATAACCAAATAAAGCCTCTTGAAATTGCAAAGGGTGTTTCAAATAAGAAATGTCTCCAAAAGTTAAAACCACTCATTTCCCAAAGTCCTGGAGTTAGGTATAATAGCTTAGGATTCATCATTGCATTAACATTAATAGACCTAAAAGAAATTAAAAATCCTAAAAAAGGCAGGTATGCAATAGCTAATGATGCCCACATATTTGATAACCTTTTATATTTTCCTGCCTTAGACATAGCATCTGAGAAAATATCTTCTTGGCTATTTTCACTCACTTTCTTAAAATACTGAGCTCCATAAAATTTACTACCAGCTATATGCTTCCAACCACTATCTTCAAATAATGTGGAATAGTCAATGAAATCTTCTTGATTTTTAAACTTTCTAAAATCAATTCTTATGATTGCATTCTCTGGCTTAACTTTTCTAAATTTATACGTAAATATTACATCCTCTAATTCATAACCTTTTTTAGCCATATCATTTAACCATTTTTCTTCTTTATCATAATCAATAAAAAACTTTATTTTTTTCACATCAATACCCCCTTAATTACAGTTTCATCAATTCTTTTGTTGCACTAAGCATTCTGCTCATTCTTTCATAGTCAAGCTTTAATATTTCTTTTCCCCTATCTGTTATTACATAAACCTTTCGTCTGCTATCATCACTTTTAACTGATTCTATAAGCTTTTGCTTTTGTAAATTTTCTAAAGCTCCATAAAGGGTACCAGCAGCTATCTTTACTTGTTCATTACTTAATTCTTCAATCTTCTGCATAATAATATATCCATGTGAAGGCTCTATTAAGGCTAAAAGAATGTAATAAGTTGTTTCTGTTAATGGTAGGTTTTTATCTCTATTCATAGTTCCTCCAAATAGTAAGTTAAACTATACATTTTAACTGTATAGTTATATTATATACAGTCAAACTGTATATTGTCAACATTTGGATATAATGATTTATTTTGGTATGAAAAATAGTCAAGGTAACTAATTCTTTTTTTACTCTTTAAGGGAGCCCATAGGTTTTTTATAGGAAACTTATAATGTTATCCACAAACTTAAAATCTTATAAATTCCCAAAGAATAAAAAACAGAGACTACCGTCTCTGCCTAAATATACTATACTTCAACTTTCATCCCATCATATGCAAATAGTATTCCATCATATTGTTCTTGCAAATTTAAATAGTCATCATATGACTTACCCCAATCTTCTTCAAGATGTGTTATAATAACTTTCTTTATTTTATATTGTTTTTTTAGATCTTCAATTTCATTCATTCTAAAAAGTTCACTAAATATATTGCTCTCATTATTCAATATGTAGCCATCCTTAAGCTCATCTCCAACAATTGTATTTCCAATTATCATAACATCAGCATTCATAAATATATTATTTATAGGAAATGGCTTAACATCACATGGTGCATATATAACTTTTTTATTCTTCTCTTCAAAGACAAAAACTGTTGCAGCACCAGCTTTAATAAATGTCAATTTAATTTGCTCTAAGTATATATACTCTTCTATAACTTCTCTTTTAATTAAGTTTCTGACTTTTTCATAGTAATCTAAATATGAACCATACTTAGATTTTATAGAATTTATATCTTCCATCACATGTTTCATAGCAAGTACCATTATAGAGTTTGAGCATTCCTTCTTCTCTGCTACTTCAAACCAATTAAGTCTTAAATGCTCAAACACTCTCATTCCAAGCACATGATCAGGATCCATATGGCTAAATAACACTTTATTTACCTCTTTAATATTACAATAATTAAGGGCATGGACTATATCCTCAGGCGTATCAACTAATAATTCTATATCCTCAAGATATACACTACAGCCATATCTTGAATATGGTTTTCCCTTTGTTCTTGCTTCTTGGCACACCCTACACTGACATAAAGGTTTTGGCAATGCTACACATCCTCCACTACCTAAGATTGTAAAATTCATCTGTATTCCTCCTATTACCTGTCTTTTGTATTAATTGTTCTTAACTTTAAAAACATATCCTTACCCTCTGCCCAATTTTTTAAATTTATTAATCTTTCACCGTTATCACCATGTTCTTCATCGTTATACGCATCTATTAGCTTTTCACAAGGTACACTTGTACAGTGACCACAATGATTAAAGCCTTTTTCTATTGAACAACTTGCAATTGAACATTTTCCCCAGAAAGGTTGTCCTTTACTTTTTTGACAACCTGGGCAATTTGTCTTTTCCTTCCACTCGCAAACTCCGCAATAAGTACCACACATTCCTATCAAATCTTTGTCCATAACCTTACTCCCTATTTTAGTTTATTTATGTTCTTCCCATAAACATTCACTTATATTTAATTCAGAAAATACTGCTTCAAAACTTGAATCTGAAGGACTACAAGCATATATTCCAATGTTAATTTCTTTACTTCCCTCAAACAAATGAAAAATTCTCATTTGCTTAAATACTTTACCATCATATGAATTTTCAATGCAAAAATCACTTTCTCTACGACTTAACCTGTAATACATTGTTTTTATATTTCCATCGATATCAGTAGTTGCCCAATCAGAATATCCATTATTAGTAACTACACTACCTAGTCTTTGATATTCTTCATTCTCATACTCAATTGAAGCCTTAAACCAGTTGTCTGAGTTTTGATAAATAATGACTCCGCATTGATCAAACAACTTCTTACTATTGAAATATGTCCTTACAGTAAATGAAAAGTATTTTTCTTCTGTTTTAATTAATAATGCTGGAGAATTATCATTCCTAAAGCCATAATAAGTTCTTTGCCAAAAATCTGTATTAGGATCTGTTGTAATAATAATCCTATCCTTATTAAATTTATATTTTTGAGGTTCATTAATCCAGAAACAATTATTTAAATCAAATTTAAACATACTTCACCTCATATAATTATTTATAATATCTAGAGATCTTTTTGCCACATTTTTTATAATTTCATTATTATCGTTTTTCATAATTTCTTTTAGAATTTTTATAGCATTTTCAGTTTTATAGCTTTCAAAAGCCCTAACTACTTTCCACCTTATAATTTCATAATCCCTATATTTTTCTAAAACCATTATTAGTTATTCTAATGCATTGTTCTCTGGTAGATTATTACAAAAACATATAATTGAGTTATTGAACCTCTTTTAAAATAGATTCAAAGTCCCATTTGTTCATCCTATCTTCAAATATACAATTCATATACTTAGTAGATTCTTTTTTAAAAGGTAACCACTCATATTTGTCATGCTCATTTGATAAGGCTAATATTCCATCCTTAATTGTACATAAATAGATAATTCCAGCTATCTCAAAATCATCTGTAATATATGACCAAGTATCAAGGATCTTTATAATATTTACCTCTAAACTAAGCTCTTCTCTTATTTCTCTATCTAACGTTTCCTCTGGTGTTTCTCCATATTCTAACCTACCACCCGGTAGTTCATATAAATCATGATCCACCGATGATTTGTGAACAGATATAAATTTATTATCTTTAATAATCAATGCTTTTGTCGCAAAGTATATTGTTTTATTATTCATTTCTTTCTCTCTAAAGTATTCCATTGGAGTAAATCTAATTCCATCAACTAATTGTTCAACATCCTTATCCTTAAATCCAAGTGAATGGTAGAAACCAACTGCATACGGTGAAGAATTTACAGTAATTTTTATTTCTTGTATAGATTCTTTAACCTTTTGAAATAGTTTTTTACCAATTCCTTGTTTATGATATTCGCTATCTACAAAAAGCAAACATATATGATTTACTTTCCTTGTTCCAATAACTCCAATTATTTTGTTATTATCAAAGCATCCCAAGAATCTTAAGGATTCATTTTGAAATTCATCTTTTAATGAATCTGATTCAATAAATTTTATAAATGTTTCTACTCCTTCTTCTGGGAAATCAGGAGCTTCAAATTTCATAAAAACTTTTTTGATAAGCTCTCTGGCATCCTTTAATTCAATTAGTTTTAGCTCTCGAACTTCATATCTAAAATCACTCATATTTACTCCTTTTCAAAAGAAAGCTTTTCTATTAAATCATAGCAAAATATTCCTTTAATTACAAATTCATGATGCACGAGCATTTGATAAGCTTATTTCACAATTAATTTATAAACTTAATTATTTTTGATAAATTCTTTTCATTCTTTGCTCCCCCTATTTATTTCTAAAAATAGAATCTATATAATCAAATAAAATGGTAGGGGGGATACATATGAGTAATATAAAAGTAATTATTATGGATGTAGACGGTACATTAACAAATAGTAAAAAAGAAATAACTAAAAAGACAAAAGAAGCTCTAATTAAAGCTCAAAAATCTGGAGCTATACTGATTCTAGCCTCTGGCAGACCTACATCAGGATTAATGGATTTTGCTAAAGAATTAAAAATGGATGAAAATCATGGCATTCTTGTTTCTTTTAACGGAGCTAAGGTTGTTGATTGTGAGACAAGCGAAGTTTTATTTAATGAAACCATGAGTATTGAACAAGGACAAGCGGTGCTTGAGCATATGAAAAAATTTGATGTTAGACCTATGATTGACAAAGGCGATTATATGTATGTTAATGATGTTTTTAACAATCAAATAAATAACAATGGTACTTCTATTAACATAATTCAATATGAATCTCGCGGAGGGAAATTCAAATTGTGCGAGAAAGATGACTTAGCAGCATTTGCTGACTATCCTTTAAATAAAATATTAACTGCTGGAGACCCTGATTATCTTAAAGAGCATTATAAAGAAATGATGGAACCATTTATAGATTCTTTATGCTGTGTATTCACAGCACCTTTTTACTTTGAATTTACTGCGGAAGGAATTGATAAGGCAAAGGCTTTAGATACCGTGCTAACTCCTATGGGATATAAAAAAGAAGAGATGATAGCTTTTGGTGATGGTCATAATGATGCCTCAATGGTTAAATATGCTGGTATAGGTGTGGCTATGGCTAATGCGGTAGATGATTTAAAAGATATTGCCGATGAAGTAACTTTATCTAATGAAGAAGATGGTATTGCCTATACATTAAGTAAGTACTTTGAGAATTTAGATTTAGAGACAGCAATTTAAATTATCGCATTAAAATACTAAAACTGTTCACGAAGATTATTTCATGAACAGTTTTTTATTAACAAAATCTTTATTTTAAACAATGCATATAATCTTTTGCTTCACTTCCATCAACCAAGAATGATTGACCCTTTGAACAAAATACCGAAGTTGAAGTATATTCTATATCAGCATTTCTGTTATAACCTATTTTTTCAATTACTTCATTCTCATTATGGCAAATATCATATCCATCAAATATGAAGTTTAATTTCCCTTTTCCTTTTGTAATAGCCACAAAATCAGTTCCATAATTCATAAAAGTTGCAACTGGGCCTCTTCCTATAATAATTACTTTTTCATTATTAATTTCTGGTGTTTCAAAGCTTCCATTTAACTTTTCTATATCTGATAGTAGTCTTCCCATATTATCTATATGTGCTTCAATTTTAAATCTATAGAATGGCTCTAAGAGTATATTTTTACAACTTTCTAAACCTTGCCTTAATGCTCTATAGGTGGCTTCTCTAAAGTCTCCACCAGATGTATGCTTATTATGAGTTCTTCCAGTTAATAAAGTTATTTTTACATCTGTTAAAGGTGATCCTGTTAGTATGCCATGGTGTTCCCTTTCGAATATATGAGTTCTCACTAAATTTTGGTGACCTATTGTCATGTCATCAGCATGACATTGATTTTCAAAGATTATTCCGCTATTTCTTACAGCTGATTCAAGCTTTAAGTGAACTTCAGCATAATGCTTTAAGGGTTCAAAATGGCCATATCCTATTCCTTCAGTTAATATGGTTTCCTTATACAAAATCTCACATGGCCCAAATTCAACATTAAGCCTAAATCTCTCTTCTAATAACTGTTTTAAGACTTCTAATTGAATTACACCCATTATATTAACTTGTATTTCTTGCAATTTCTCGTTCCACTCAACATTTAAAGAAGGGTCTTCAGCTTCTAAAATTCTAAAATTATTTAACACATCTTTTATATTTAAAGACTTATCAAAAATCACTTTAGATTTTAAGGTTGGTATCATTTCATAATTTACTTCTTCAAAATAGTTCCCTACCCCGTCACCAACCTTAGCTTCGTTTAGTCCAATAACTCCAAAAACTTCTCCTGCTGATATATTATCAACCGGTTTAAATTTATTACCATTATACAATCTTATTTGTGTAATCTTTTCAGTGAATTCTTCTCTTGATGACTGTACTTTTACTTCATCTCTAACCTTTAAATTACCAGTTAATGCTTTAATATAAGTTACTTTATTTCCTTGCTCGTCATATCTAATTTTATATACTTGTCCACCAAATTCATCATTTTCATTATATTGAGTATAGGTAAGCTTATCTAAAGCATATATAAATTCTTCAATTCCTATATCTTGTAAAGCTGAACCACAAAAACATGGGAATATTTTATTCTCATTAATCATCTTTTTAAGAGAATCTATCCATAAAGCTTCCTCAATATCACCATTTAAATATAGTTCAAGTAGCTTTTCATCTCGCTCTGCTATAAATTCTATAACTTCTTCATTTAAAGGCTTTTTAGTAAATTCCTTTGAAATGAAAATCACATCTTTCGTTAAATTATTCTTAATTTCTTCTATAACCCTTTCAGTATTTGCTGAGGTTCTATCTATTTTATTTATGAAAAAAATGGTTGGCTTGTTATACTTTCTTAGTAATTGCCATACTGTTTCTGTATGTCCTTGTACTCCTTCAACTCCACTTAATATAATAATTCCATAATCCATTGCATTAATAGCTCTCTCCATTTCAGGTGAAAAATCAATATGTCCTGGAGTATCAATTAAAAAATATGTTGAATCATTATAATTAAATAAGGCTTGGTCAGAAAATACCGTAATTCCCCTATCCTTTTCTATATTATGATTATCTAGCAAAGTATTTTTATGATCTACTCTTCCTCTATTTCTAATACTTTTTGTATGATAAAGTATTTGCTCTGCCAAAGTTGTTTTTCCTGCATCAACATGAGCTAATATGCCTATTGTCTTATTCATTGCGTCCTCCATTATATGGTACAAACTAATTTTCTATCGATATAATTAATTTTACAATTATATTTAATATAATCAATAATAAGTTTAAATAAAAATGCCGTATCTCCTATTTAAGAATATACGGCATTAAAAAAATATGATATTATTTTTTAACAAACTTAGGTTGTGGTTTATTTGCTGTATGTGAAGTATTTGTTTGAACTTCATCTGTTGGTATGTCATATTCAACCCTTTCAAATTGTGATCTACTTTTATCTGGTTTACGGTTTTTATTTACTGCCATAATAATCACTCCTTTAGTTGTTATAGAGTTATTATGCACATGTAAATTGATATTTATAATTTCAAGTTATTCTTCTAATTCTAGTTTTTTATTATAAACTGATTTTATTATATAAGTTATTGCAATGGTTAATATAAATATATCTGTTATTAACCCTGAACCTACATTAGTTAATTGACCATTTAATAAAAATTTGCTTTTCCCACTTAGTAATTCAAATATTGACATTACAAAAGCTATTGTTCCACTTATGCCCATCAATCCAATAATAATTTTATGATTATTTCTTTTGCCCAAGTATACATCCTGAAGAATCATCTCTACAGATCCTACCATAATTGCGAACATTAATATTATGATATTTGAGTACATTTCATCAGCCCAGTAAATATCTGAACTTTTTAAAAATGCATCTAGTAAAAGTGATACAGCTAGGATAATTACAACATGTTTAAACACATTTCCTCTAACCCACAATTGTCTCTCATCAAATTCACAATTATCTCTCATAAACTATTCCTCCCAAAATAAATCATCTAATTTCTTACCTAAGACTTTGCAAATAGCAATGCATAATTTAATTGTTGGATTATAATCACCTTTTTCAATTGCATTCATAGTTTGTCTTGTGATACCAACTGATTCTGCCAAGTCCTTTTGTGTCATATCAATTGCTGCCCTAGCAGCTTTTATTCTCAAGTTTTTTGCCATCTGCTCACCGTCCTTTCTATATATAATATTATAATATATATTACCTTGTGTCAAATATATATTACATTTATTAATATATATTTTAATATTAGTGTAAAAATTAAGCAGCATGAAATAAATTCATACTGCTTAAATATTCTTAATCAAATATTGTTATAAAGTCTTTATTTTTATGGGCCTCAAAGCACATCTCTATTTGCTTTTTAGTATTTCTACCTAAAGATAAATCTGGCAAATTAGCTAACTCAAAAAAGTCACTAGCTTCTGTTTCAATATTCTTTTTAAATTCACCATCAATAAGTTCACATAGTACAAACGCTTTATATACGCCATATGGAAATGGCTCTTCATAGTGTTTACTTCTTTCTAGAACTGCTATTAATTTTTGTGGTATAACTTTAACTCCTGCTTCCTCCATAGCTTCTTTTGCTACATTCTCTTTAATGGATAAGTTAACTTCCGCCCAGCCTCCAGGCATTGACCAACATCCATCAATACTTTCCTTAACTAATAAAATTTTATCATCCTTAAATATTGCACCTCTTATTTCTACTTTAGGCGTTTGGTAACCGACTTCATTACAAAATAAATCTTTTATCTTCTCATTACTAATTTCAGTATATTCACTTAGTATCTCAATTGATAAATTTCTTATTTGCTGAAATCTTTCAATATCAAACTTATTTGTTGAATATGTTAATCCTGCTTGTGCAATTAATTGAAGTTCTTTAGCCCAAGTTAGCCACTTTGGCTCCATATTTATTCCTCCCTTTTGTCTAAATTTTTAAAGTTACTTTTCTAATAACTTTAATAAATCATATAAATTTCTGATTACTTTATGTTTACTTCTAATAATCACTTTGTTTCTTAACAATAGCAATTTTTCTCTATTAAGTAAAACTGTCTTAATACCGAGCTTACTTGCTCCATCACAATTATAGGGATTGTCATCAATAAAAAGTGCTTCTTCTGGTTTAACACCTAATTCTTCTAATGCGCATTTAAACATTAATTCATTTGGCTTGGTAACTCCTATTTTAGAAGAAATAATAAATGAAGAAAAATAATTTCTTAAACTAGCTTGTCTAAATACATTTTCTAATGAGGGCCATGCATCAGAAATTACAGCTAATTTATAACTTTTACTCAACAATGGTATCACCTTAAAAACATCATCATAAAACTTGTATTTATCATAGTTATATACAAAATCCATTGCTAATAATTGAACTTTTTCATTACTTAATTCAAGCTCTGGTAATTCACTAGAAAGTATTTCAAAGAATTTTAGGAAGAGTTTGAACTCCTCTTCTTCTGTAACAACTAATTTTTGTGAATTTATATATGTCCAAGCTTTTTCCATTGCATTATTTTTATTTTTTAGAAAAGGCGAGTTAAACTTTTTCTTATTAATATATTTATAAAAATTGGGCGAAATAGACCAACTTCCAGTTATTGGGCTATTTAATACTCTCCCAGAATCTAATAAAATTGCTTTTATATTATTATTCATAAAAATTCACCTACATAGAAGTTATCCCTCTCATTAAGAAATATAGACCTCCTGAATACACACCTATTATTGTTGATAATACTGGAAAAATGGTGAATTTATTTTCTCTATACTTATAAAAATGTAAACTCAATGCCAATATAAATAAGCCCAATACAACTAGCCAATATCTAAAAAGTAGAAATGGAAATGCTAATATACCTGCTATTGCTATTATTGACGCTGTATTTATTGGTATTTTAATTTCTTTATTTACCCTAAAATATAAAATTCCAAAAAGAGCTCCCAGTATTGCTGAACCTATCCAAATGATATTTACAATATATTCATGATAACTTGCTAGTTTATCACTAAAAAACATATATAAAACTATGCCTTGTGTAATAATCATTAGTATTATCATAATTGATATAACTTTCTTCATAATTTCATCCTTTAATCCTAATTTTTACCTTCTAGTATATTATAATACAAATAAGTTTTTATATCACTTTAAATGAATTTATTTAATTATACATAAAATCTTTATTATTCACCTTTTATTTAATTTCTCATATATCATTTAGTGTAGTAAATATTTTAATGGAGTATAAAATGCAAGCTGATAATTTAATTGAAAATAATGAAAATGTGTATGACCCTAATTCTGAAAATATCTATTTCCCAAGAAGCATAAATCAGTATCCTGATTTTACTCAAATGCCATTTATACCCAATCCATATTTTATGGCTAGGACTCACTATGATGAGGAGTTTTTTAAAGACCCTGATGCTGCAATAGAAGAGTCTAATACTGAATCAGAGGATTTAAGACATAAAAAATCCAAAGAAGAGCATTGCGAGAAGCATCAAAAAGAGGATCACGAAAAAGAGCATCATAAAGAGGACCATACTCATCAAGAAATTAATTATGAAATTTATGCTTTTGAATATGAATCTCACCCATATGAACAGTCTCATGAACACCAAAACCTTAACCCAATGTATAATTACAATCCATATATTACCCAAAATGATATGCCGTATAATACTCAAAATGATATGCCATACAATACCCAGAGTGATATGCCATATACTACCCAAAATGCTATGCCATATAATACCCAAAATGCTATGCCATATAATACTCAAAATAATATGCCATGTAATACCCAAAATACTATGCCATATAATACCCAAAATAGTATGTCATATAACTATCAATATCCAATGTATAAATTTGATCCATTTTTTAGATTCTTTATTTATTAATGACTTGAGAAATCCATTCAAATTGTCATTTACCTAGTATTAAATAATTATATAAAAAGTACCGTAAAAAAATTTACGGTACTTTTATTATCATTTACTATTTTTAAGTTCATCTATCAATTGTTCATTTCTTTTCATTGACATCATTCTTAAATGTGGAAGGAGTTCTATATAGCTAAAAAACTCTTTTTCAGTACACATTATCTGCTTTATCTTGTTATTTCTGCTATTTTTAATTATCACCTTACGGCCTTTTTTTATGGCATCTAAAGCCCTAACGAATACTCCCTTTATATATTGATATAAATGATCATTTTCCTTTGTTCTTCTTTCAAGTTCTTCATCTTTAAGATAGTCCAATGCACCATCCTTATTATAAAGTTTATAGATACAACTTTCTAAATCATCATAGATGATGAACTCATTTTCTTCACTTTTTACATTTCCAAATACTTTTTCCATAGCAGAATAGGTAGTAATCCATACATCACCAGCCTGCTTTATTTCATCTTGTTCAAATTTGCCTCTTTCTATAGCTTTTCTAATTGTAGAGCCATCAGATAGCCCCCACTTTTTTGCTGCTTCTGATAAGGTCATTACTTCATTAATCTTTCTTATATTTTCTTCATCATTTATCATAAATATTGCTTTTATATCTGACTTTTCTAAATGTCCGTTAAAGTTCTCTAATTTCATTCCCATTTGATCATACTGATTAGCTAAAACCAATATACTTTCTCTTTTGTATAATAAATTATAAATAGCATCAATACTTAAAAGCGGCACCTCTAATTGGTTATCTTTAGTTTCATAAACCTGAGCAGGATAAAGTCTTCTATTCTCCATTGTTATAATGCAGATATTACTCATAACTTAATTCACCCCTTATTACTTGTTCACTATCTAGTGACAATTTAATTATATGTTTTCCCCTAACAACTTGCAATTATTAAATAACTTTCCTTTGGTTCAAATACTGTCTAATTATCAAATCACCCCTCATTTTCACCCTCTAACTATTATTATCGTTTTCTTTTCACTATATCGTGAAACTTATCCTAATTTAGGGTATACTAAAAAAGCTCTTTGGTTTTACCAAAGAACTTTTTAATATTAACTATCTTCCAAATATACTGAGGAATGCATGGGCCAGTATACTTTCATAGGTATTTTTTGTTTTTAACCTAATAAAATCAGCAACTATTTCACACCAAATCTTTTACTTATAGCTTTATGCTTTGTTTCAATTGCTCCTTTTGGACAAAGTTCCTGACAACAAAAGCATCTAATACAGCTGCTGTAATTCCACTTAGGTCTTAATTTCTTATCTTTTTCAACAAAGGTTATTACTTTTGGTCTTTCTGGACATACTTCATCGCATTTTTTGCATCCTACGCATTTATCTTCAACTAATACTGGATTAGGTGCAGTTAGTGAGGAAACTAAATTGTTTAATGTTGGTGTCAAAAAATTAACCACCTTTGCATTACGAGATAGTTTAAAATTCTTGCATCTCATTTTTTCAATTTTCTCACCTAATACCTCAATTTCTTCTGGAAGTACTGCTCCCCATTTAGTTTCATGAGCTACATTTAAAAAAGGTACTTCCAATACCATATCATAACCAATTAGTCTTACGGCTGTAGAATCTACTGCTGAAAGACATTTCCCCATTATTATAGTATCCATTTTTTTAGGCGTACCGTTTCTAGGTCCATTTCCTTCCATAGCTATTATTCCGTCAAGTATTGCAAAACTTGTTTTAACAACTGAATTTAAATCCAATAGCATCTTACTGAATTTTATTGGTTCAGGCAACTTTGTATGCCACTCTGCTTTTTTTCTACCTGGAATACAACCAAATTGATTCTTAACTGCTCCAGTATAATACATCATTGCGTGAGTTTTTAGTTTTGGAAGAGTAATAACTACATCAGCCTCATATGGTGCTTTAGCTATATTCCAATACTTGTACATAATTGGATTTTCAAGTTCGACATGAACTTCCTCATTAAAATCCACAAACTCTACTCCATATTTATTAGCCACTTCCATTAGCCCGGAATTTTCTGCAGCTTTTCTAGTATCTTCAGAACCTGGTGAATCTCCAAAAACTATATTATTGCTATATTCCTTAACTATTCTAATAACTGCTTCAAAAAAAGCATAATGGGTTATAACTGGTGACCCCTTTTCAATAACACTTAATAAATTAGGTTTTAGAAGCACTTTACTATCTTTAGGTATAAGTGTTTTTAGGAATGTTTCTCCACCTAAAAGTTCAAAACCCTCTCTAAGTTTTTTCTCAATAATATCTACATCATATTCAGTACACTTTAAAAGCGCAACCTTTTCCATATTATACCACTCCCCTTTAATACCGATTATACCACTTTTTTCCAAAAAATAAGAAGTTTATATTAATTTCAAAATAAAAAAATAAGTTTAAGACTTTACTCTTAAACTTATTAATACTCATAGATTACAAATATTTTAAGATTTTGCTTCAAGCTTTTTCATTGCCTTCATAACATTTTCTTCACTTAAGTGAGTTTCTTCAATGATTTCTGTAATTCCTACACCTTTATCAAGCATATCTTTAGCTCTAACCATAGCTTTCTCATGTTCGCCTTTTTTTAAAATCTTTTCATCACTCATTAAAGCTTCCTCCTTTAGTTCATAGGAATGCTTAGCTGCATCAAATATTTTAGTTACTATTTATATAAAGGGTTTTAAGTTTAACTAATAACTTATTTATGTAAGAATAAGTTAAGTTTCCTATAAAAAACCCTTTAAAGCTACAGACATAAAATAAATTAAACGTAACTTACTAAATACAACTAAGTATCAATTCAAGATTTAGTATTACCTTACGTTAATTTTTTATTCAATTTGAGTCTTTAACATATTCTAGGTAACTGTATTCCTGATGGCATATCTATAATCCTTGTGCCTCCAATTATAGTCTTTAGATATACTTTTCCTTTCTTTCCTTCAGCTATCTCACCAATAATTGCAGCCTCTTTCCCTAAAGGATGTTTTTTCATAACTTCTAGTACAGTTTCACTATGTTCCTTGGGCAAAATTGCACACAACTTTCCCTCATTTGCTAAGTATAATGGATCCAATCCTAATAAGTAACAAACTCCTTTTACACCTTCGCTTATTGGAATATTATTTTCATATATAGTAATTTCAGTATTACTCATTTCTGCTATTTCATTTAATACTGCTGCAAGTCCACCTCTTGTTGCATCTCTCATCATATGAATTTTAGGACACACATTAATCATCTCTTCTACTAGAGAATTTAATGCTGCACAATCACTTTTTATATTTCCCTTTATTGCAAAATTATTTCTTTCACAGCATATTGTTGTGCCGTGATCTCCTAATGTTCCACTTAATATGATTACATCCCCTGATGTTACATTTTTTGCGTTTATATTTATGTCTTCTTCTATAATTCCAATACCCGAAGTATTTATATAGATCCCATCAGCTAAACCATTTTCTACAACTTTTGTATCTCCAGCAACGATTTGAACTCCAGCTTTTTTAGCCTCTGTCCCCATAGAACTTACTATTTCTTCTAAATCTTTATATGGAAATCCATCTTCTATTATAAATCCAGCTGTAATGTATACTGGTTTTGCTCCACTTACTGCAAGATCATTTATTGTTCCACATAAAGCAAGTTTTCCTATGTTACCACCGCTAAAAAATATAGGATTTACAACATAAGAATCAGTAGTGAAAGCTATTTTTTTTGAACTTAGGGTTAAACATGCTGCGTCTCCCATTTCTTTTAATGTCTTATTATTAAAATGCTTTATAAATAATTCCTTAATTAAGTTATTTGATTGTTTGCCACCTTCACCATGAATTAGTGTAATTTTCTCCACTTTTACATCTCTCCTAACTGTACTTATAATATGCAGAGCATGTCCCCTCTGTAGAAACCATACAGGCACCTACTGGATTTTCTGGTGTACAAACCTTTCTGAATAATGGACACATCTTTGGAGTGATTTTTCCTGTTAATATTTCTCCACATCTGCACATAGATATTTCATTATTTCTTTTTATGTTTATTTTGAAATACCTAATTGCATCATATGCCTCATATTCATCTTTTAGAACAAATTCACTTTCTAATACTTTTCCTATCCCTCTCCACTCACCATCAGAAATTTTAAATACTTTATTTATATATTTTTTTGCATTTTCATTTCCATTTTCCCTAACTACTCGTTTATATTCATTTATTACGCTAGTCTCATTTTTATTTATAATTTCAATTAATTTTTTGATGCCTTGTAAAATATCAATAGGTTCAAAACCTGTAACTACACCTGGAATTTTATATTTGCTGCTTAAAGTTTCAAATTCTTTAATACCAGTAATGGCACAAACATGACCTGGAAGTAAGTAACCATTGGTCTTAAGTTCTGGATCTTTTGATAACTTTTCAATTATTGGAGGCATTTTTCTATGAGACGTTAAGAAAAGAAAATTATTTATTTTTCTATTTTTAACCTCAATAGCTGTTATTGCAGCCATAGGTATAGTTGCTTCAAATCCTAAAGATAAAAATACTACTTTCTTATTAGGATTTTTTATTGCAATATTAATTGCATCCATTGACGAATATATTATTCTAATATTATTATCTATGGATTTTCTATTTAACAATGTACCTTCTTTTCCTGGAACTCTTAGCATATCCCCAAAAGTTGCAATAATTACATCTTCTCTTTTTGATAGATTTATAGCTATATCGATATAGCTTTCAGGAGTAACACATACAGGACAACCAGGGCCTGAAATTATTTTTATGTTTTTAGGTAAAATGTCTTTTATCCCATACTTAAATATTGACATGGTATGAGTTCCGCATACTTCCATTATGGTTATATCTTTATTACTTAATTTTTCAATTTCTTTAATTAATACTCCAGCGTATTCTAGATTTCTATATTCATCTATGAACTTCATTTTCAGATAACTCCTTAAGTAAACATAGTGTACTCTCTGCTTCTCCTTCATCTATTATTGCAAGTGCGCAACCTGCATGAACTAGTACATATTCACCTAACTTGGCTTCTGGCACTAATTGCAAGAATACCTCTCTTTGAACTCCCCCTATTAATGCCATTCCTCTAGTACCATTTCTAGAAATTATTTTACCTGGAACACCGAGACACATTAGCTTTCCCCCTACGAATATTAATGGACACCATTATTTTAGGCCTTATAAATATCATAAAAATGTTTTTTATCCTCTATCCTCTCTCTTACCCATTTACATATTTCATCTATACCCTCATTCCTTATACAAGATGTTTCAAATACTTTTACATTTGCATTTAATGAATTTATATCACTATAAAACTCCTCTTTATTGAAGTTAGTAAACTGTAATAAATCAATTTTATTTAGTATAATAGCACTACTTTTTTCAAACATCAGAGGGTACTTTGATGGTTTATCACTACCTTCTGGAATACTTAACACCGAAATTTTAACATCTTCTCCTACTTCAAACTCCGCTGGACATACTAAATTGCCTACATTTTCAATTATTAATAAATCTACAGGCTCTAAATCTAGCTCATCGAGTGCTTCTTTAATCATTGATGAGTCTAAGTGACAAGCTCCTTGAGTATTAATTTGAATGGTTTGTACTCCTAAGGCATCAATTCTTTCTGCATCCTTTGCAGTATATATATCTCCTTCTATAACGGCTATATTAAAGTCGTCTTTCATTTTTCTAATTAAGCTTTCTAGAATTGAAGTTTTACCTGAACCTGGAGAACTCATTAAATTTATTGCAAATATACCTTTTTCTCTAAACTTTTCCCTATTTGCTGACCCAAGCTCTTCATTTGCTTTAAATATGTTAGTTAAAACTTTTATCTTGCTCATAAGGTTTATTCTCCTTCAATGGAATTTATATTAAGCTCATACCCTGTTATTATTGAAGTGCAAAAATTTTTACACTCAGGGCAAAGCTTATTTAAATGATCTATATCAAAAACTTTATTACATCTATTACATTTCCCTTTTGCTTGAGTATAGTAAATTTCCAGCTTAGCTTCCTTTGCAACTGTATCTTGCTTTAAACAACTAAATGCAAAATTTAAAGCCTCTTCCATCACTCCAGTTAACGTACCTATTTCAAGCTTTATATTCGTAACTCTTATTAAGTTATTTTCTTTTGCTATGCTTTTAACTATTTCTAAAGTACTTTCCATTATGGAAACTTCATGCATTAATTTCTCCTTGTTCCTTCTTATTAATAATTGAATTAGCTATCATAATCTCACCAAAAGATATCCCCTCATCATTAATTGGAATAAGTTTATTTGAATGAACTTCAAAATCACATACTTTTAATTCCTTTATTATATTTGATAGTATATATCCATTTTGAAATACCCCACCACTTAGCATAACTCTGTTTAACTTATATTCAGAACGCAACAAAATACACATATCAACTGTAATTTTTACAACTGTATTATGAAACTTTTGTGATATTACATTTGCTTTAAGCCCTTTGCTTTTATCTTGTAATATACCCAATATTATTTCATCCATATCAATAATATAGTTTTCATTTTTAGCTATTTTAAAACTATAACTTTCACTATTCGTAAATTTAATTAAGGCTTCTAATTCACATGCTGCCTGTCCCTCATATGTTGATATATGATTTATCTCTATAATGCTAGCTATGGCATCAAATAAGCGTCCCATACTTGATGTTTTATGGCAGTTAATATTAGCTTTTATTAAATCTACAATAAACTCTCCTTTATCTCCGTATAGGCTTCTAATTATATTAAGTCCTTCCCCTTCATCTTTTAGCTCTTTATAAGCGCTATATATATATGAGACTCCCATTCTCCATGGTTCCTTTATTGCCATTTCTCCACCTGGCATAACTCTATATTTCATATGTGCAGCTCTAGTAAAGTTATCTAAGTCGCATATCATAAATTCTCCACCCCAAAGGTTTCCATCCAATCCGTAGCCTGTACCATCAAAAGCTACACCTATAACTTTACCTTCAATTTTATTTTCCCCCATACAACTAGCTATATGAGCATGATGATGTTGAACCTTTATTTTGGGAATGTCATATAGATCTATATATCTATTAACCATATAAGTTGGATGAGAATCATAAGCCAAAAACTTTGGATTAAAGGAGAAGATATTTTTAAAGTGCTCTAAATTTTTTCCGTAGTTATCATAAGACTCTAAATTTTCTATATCTCCATTATGCTGACTTAAATATAAATAACCTTCTTTTGAAATACAAAAGGTGTTTTTCATATTTGAACCCAAAGCTAAAATTTCTCTATTCCCTACTCTTTTATATGGAATAGGAACATATCCTCGTCCACTTCTTAATACCATGGTTTGATTTTCTACAACTTTAACTATAGAATCATCAATTGATATATATATGTCTCTATTATTTAATAAAAAATAATCTACTATATGCTTTAGATTATTTATTGCATTTTCATTCTTATATTCTATAGGCATACTACTGATATTCCCGCTTGTCATTACTAACACTTCAAGCTCTTTATCAAATAGCAATTCATGAACTGGTGTATATGGAAACATTACTCCAAGTGTTTTTTGATTTGGAGCTATTTCTTCTGAAATTTTCTCTCCAATGATTTTATTAAGTATTACTATTGGTTTCTTATCACCAGTTAAAATTTCTTCCTCAATTTTATTAATATAACAGTACTTCTTTGCTGTATAAATATCCCTAAACATGACAGCTAAAGGTTTATACGGTCTTCTCTTTCTATCTCTTAAATTTTTAATAGCTCTTTTATCTTTTGCATCGCATACTAAATGAAAGCCTCCTATTCCTTTAATAGCAAAAATTGCTCCTTCTTTTAATTTTTCTTTTGTAAATTCAATAGGATCTATATTATTTATAATTTTCCCTTCACTATCTGTAACCAACAATTTAGGTCCACACACTTTGCAAGCATTAGGCTCAGCGTGAAATCTCCTGCTTACTGGATTCTTATATTCAATTTCACAACTCCCACACATTTTGAACTTTTTCATTGTTGTTGAATTTCTGTCATATGGTATTTTTTTTATTATTGAAAACCTAGGGCCACAATTTGTGCAGTTAGTAAATGGATATTTATATCTCCTATTTCTTGGATCTTTAATATCTTTTAAACATTTATTGCAGAGAGCTATATCAGGGGGAATAAATGTAACCTTACTTACTTCCTCTACACTTTCTTTTATTTCAAAGGAATGATAATTATTAGGTCCTCTTTCTTCTAAAATTATCTCTTCGATACTTGAAATTTGAGGCTTTTCCTTCTCAAGATCTTCAAGGAAGGCTTTAATTAGATTCTTATCCCCCTCTATATCTATAAGTACGCCTTGTGAACTATTCTTAACCCAACCTTTTAAGTTATATTTATTAGCAAGTCTATAAATAAATGGCCTAAAACCTACTCCTTGAACCCGACCTTTGACTACTATATAAAGTCTTTGCATATCCTTAAAACCTTCTTACATATATCCTGAAATCTATTTTCTAATTCATTTGATAATTCTAATGAGAAATCAAAGCTGCTTCCTTCTATTCCAATGAATTTTCCATTAATCCTTTTTGAATAATTCATTAATGCATCTACAAAACTATACCCATGCTGAGTAAATGAATTCTTCTTACTTTCTATATTTTTTAAATCATAGAGTGTGATTTCACCAGCTTTAAGTCCTAGTTTAGTTGCATCTAAAACTATAATAAAATCTTCTTCATTAATCTCAGCTATACAAAATTCAAAATCTGTTTCCCCTATTATTACATTCAATCCTAATTTAATTAAGCTTTCATATAGGGCTTCTGTAACCTTAATAGCTATAGAATCATCCCCCATTAATCTGTTACCTATTGCAATTAATTTTGTACTCATATTATTATTTCCAAAGGGCTCATCCTATCGCTTATTACATGAGTTGCACAAGAAATACATGGATCAAATGATCTTACTATCCTTCCAATCTCAGCTGGTTCCTTCGGATTTTGAATTTCTGTTCCAATAAGTGCTTTTTCAATTACACCTTTTACTCCCTTTGAGTCAGTAGGAGAACAGTTCCATGCACTTGGAGTAATTATGTTATAATGACTTATTTGTTTATTATCTATGGATAACCAATGTCCTAATGCCCCTCTAGTAGTATCAGTTAATCCTCTGCCTTTAGAGCTGTCTGGTACAATGTATTTCTTTTGAGAAACTTCATTATAATTAACTCTTTCTAGAAGCTTTTCTAGTATCTCTATCATCTTTTTTGCTTCTAATACTCTAGCAATAGTTCTATCCATGGTAGATATCCTATTCTCATAACTCCCACTTAATATCATTCTTGCAAGTGGTCCTACTTCCATCGGTTTGTCTTCATACCTAGGAGATTTCACAAAGCTATAAGCATTTTCTTTATTCATATCATCTTCTGTTTTTTCTAGAAACATATCATTTTGAATACTTTCTCCACTGTACCAAGAATTATAAATATTCTCAGTTATTTTACCTTCTTGAAATTCACCCTTATTTCCATCTATAAGTACAGACGACTTTACATAAGTTAGTTCTTTTTCGCTGTATTTATCATAAAGTCCATAAGTCATTAAATTTTTATATCCATAACCTAATGAGTAATAGTCTTTATAGTAATCACCTATTATATAAACATCTGGAATCATCTTATTAGTTATAAAATTTTTAATTTCACTAATTAGCTCTTTTAGCCTTATATATCTTATTGCATCCATTCCTTCAGTTACACCGCCTAAAAATATCCCGTGAGTATGTGGTGCTTTTCCCCCTAAGGTTGCACATCCTTTATGAGCTAAACGACTAATCCTTATGGCTTCTAAGTAATGTTCTGATATTTCTTTATTTAATTCCTCTGGTAATCTTAAATCATAATTAGTTTTTGAGCTTATTGGCTGAATATCTGGTGTTACAACAAAATCTGGAAGTGTATAGAGGTAAAAATGTCTTATATGATTTTGCATAAATTCCATACCGTGAATTATATCTCTAAGCATTCTATCATTTTCATTTACAGATACTTTAAATGCATCTTCTAATGCCAAACTTGATGATACTGCGTGTGCAGTTGAACAAATTCCACATATTCTTTCTGTAAAATATATTGCATCAAAAGGCGATTTGCCTATCATCATCTTTTCAAAGCCTCTAAATAAAAGGCCACTGCTTTTAGCATCTACTACCTTGTTATTTTCAAGCTTAACTTCTATCTCCATAAAACCACTTATTCGAGTTATAGGATTAATTGATATGGTGGTACTCATTTATACTTATACTCCTTTTAAATTAATATCTAATAAAGGGTTCCATTCCATCTGGGAAGGTATTGTGTGCACAACCAATACAAGGGGTATTGTCTCCAATAGGCCAGTTTATGTGTCCATTCCATTTTTCTATTGGGCAATTAGTTTTAGTTACCGGCCCTCTGCAGCCTAGTTTAAACATACAAGTTTCATCTCCTGGTTTTTCAGCAAATATTTGCTTATCAAAATATCCCCTTCTTGTACAAGTATCATGAATTGTTATTCCGTAAAATAGCTTTGGTCTATTAAATTCATCTAGCTCTGGTACTCCCTTTGTTATTAAATGAGCTAGTGTTCCAACAACCCATGCTGGATTACATGGACAGCCTGGCAAATTAATAACATTTCTTCCTAAAGCCTTTGAAAGACTTACGCATTCTGAAGGATTAGGTCTTGCTCCAGACATGCCTCCGTGAGACGCACAAGTTCCAACTGCTAGTACATATTTAGCCTTCGCGCCTGCCATCTTTACTGCTTCATATGCTGTGATTTCATTGCCATTGTACTTAGCTAAAATAGTATACTTCCCATTATTTTTTAAGGAAATTGCACCATCTACAAGCAAAATAAATTCCGTATCTAAAGTTTTTAGAAATTCATCAAATGCGTTTCTACCTTCCTCTGCCATTATGCTATTATTGTATGTTAAATTAATTATTTGACTTAAAAGATACTCCACATCAGGATCTGCGGCATTTAAGAAAGAGATTATATTACCTGAACACCCAGTAGCCTCGAACCATATAGCATTTATTTTTTCTTTTCTTGCTTCTTTAATATCATTTATTGCATTAGCAACTATTCTATATGAGTCATTCTCTTTATCCTTAAGTAAAGAATAAAAGCCAGTACACTCCAATTTATTTCCTCCATTTTAATAGCTAACGTCTTATTATATTTATGTTTTACCTATTCCACTTATTCTTTTTAAATGTATGTAACTGCAACAAAAAAACTCAGCAATAATTGCTGAGCCTTTTCTTTTCAGGAAATTTAATTTAATTTAATTATTATTTTCTATATCTAACTTCTTTTTATTACGTAATTTATTAACTATGCTCTGCACCACAACTACAGCTAAAAATATAAAACTCCAATTTAAAAAAGCATCTCTGTAAGCTGTCTTAGAAAGTTCTCCTAAGAATCCAATTCCCCATACAATTAAAAATATAAATAGAATGGAGATTGCATACTGCACAGTTATTTTTACAAAAGTATTTTTGATATTTATATAACTAAACATACCATAAAAGCCTACTCCGACAAAGGTGAATAACGCCCTTATTAATATATGGGCATTGGTATCAGTTGCTTGTCCACTAAATAGTTGATAAATAGAACTAACTAGTGTTACCAATGTGAAAATTACTGTAAACAAAATAGATAAATTAACTAATTTTTTCATAGCATCACTCCTCATGAAAATTACATTTCTTGAAATTAACGTAATATTATCATATCATATGTTACAATATTTTCCCAAAAATGTTAGAGTAAACAAAACTAAATCATTAATGTTCACAATTCTAAGGAATAATGTAATTAAGTTTGTAATAGCTCCCTCTTCAAAATAATATATTTATAATACATTTTAACTTATCGTGTTATACCAACATATACATAACTTTTATTTTCATCTAAATATAAATAAACAATTAAATATTGGAGGATTTAATGAATTATTTTATGCCCTTAAGTGACCCATATAATCATTTAAGTCTTAATGAAATAGGAAAACCCTATAACTCTATGGAAGATGCTCTTTTAATAATTGAAAAATCCCTGGAGAATCAGCAGGAAGACGAAATAGCCTTTAATTATTTAATGGCATTAGCTCCAACTGAAGAAGAAAAATCTATAATTATATCCATAAGAAATGACAATTTAAAACATGATGGATTCTTACGAGAAATATATGCTTTTTATAAAAAACAAAGTGCTTCTAGGTTAAGAAGCTCTGACTGTACCTATTCTGAAGCGTATATCCCTCAAATAAAAAAAGCTAGACTTAATGAGATTGAAAAAATATATAGATATAGAAATATTTTAGCTGGTTTAACTGATAAGTATTATAAAGATATGATGCTCGAAGCGTTAACTGATTGCATTATTCACCTTTCGAAGTATGACTATATACTTTACCTTAACTTAGAAAGAAATTTATCTAATAGAAAAAGATTGAGACAGGTTAAAGAATTTACCATAGAAGAGCTCTCAAGATATGATGGTTCTAATGGAAATCCAGCATATGTAGCTGTTAATGGAATTGTATATGATTTAAGTAGTGAAGCCTCCTGGGGTGGAGGCACTCATTTTGGTTTATCAGCAGGTATGGATTTAACTTTACATTTTGAAAAGTGCCATAGTACCCCACCAATCTTATCAAAACTTCCTAAGGTAGGAATACTTAAATCATAATAATTTATATCTTCTCTGTAATCATCTTAGTTATAAGCTTTCCACTTATAATTAGAGCTGCAATAGTGCCCCAACTTATAAAATGAGAAATAACAAGATAAATACTGGTTGGTAATATAATGGCTAAAACAATGTGAATTATAGAGCCAACCAGAAAAATTCCACCAAAAACTCCAGTCATAAGGCTAAATTTTTTATGAGCAATTTTACTGCTTATATGTTCATTCTTACCCTTGTTTACAAATTTAAGTATAAACACTAGTAAGGGCTTTCCAATTAAAACAGAAATTATAAATGCTATCCCTATTATACTGAAAATCATTGGATGAACTAACTTAAGTGGTAAAGAAGCTCCACCAAGAATTGTTGAGGAAATCACTGCTATTATGAATCCAAAAGCAACAAATATTCCTATCCAATCTATTTTTCCCTTCCAAAGAAATAAAATTATAGTTCTTATTATTGGAAACGCTGATGCAATTGTAAGTGGTATGGTCTCAGTAGTAAATACCTTGCTTAATACCATATATAGAATAAACGGAACTATCATATTAATACCTAAATTCTTAATTAATTTTTTCTTTGCTTCCATACTTAACACATCCTTTGTTTTATTTTCTGTGTTAAGTATATTATCATCTCAACTTTCTTCATAGTCACTTAAGTAATCATAAGCTATGTTACTAAAGTAATATATTAATTTTCCTCTTGAGTGATATAATACAATTATTACATTCTAGCTTAAACTAAGGAGAAATTTAATGTTTACATATAGCAAAAAATATCTAGTCATTATAAAATTCTTTTTAATGATATTTCTTTTATCTAATGCTTTTCGAAGATATGATACTCTGAATATCCCAATAACTACATTTCTCTCTATATGCACTATTCTGCTAATAAATGATCTGATTAGAAACCTTATTAAGAACAGTACACTTTGGTATATAATTTCACTAATGTTATCAATACTATTAGTCTCACTATTAAAATACTTTTTAAATAGCTTTCAAACTAATATTTTTATGTTTATTTATGTACTTGAGATATTATATACTCCATTTAAGAGCAAAGTCCCACTATTAATATTTCATGCAGTTTCGTTTTTAACTTCCTCTATTTTAGCTAATAATAACCTAAGTACAAATGATTTTTTAAAATCTTTCGGTTCTGGGTTCCTAACCTATCTTGGAATTATTTGTACACTATATTTATCTCATAGTGTTAGAGGAGAAAGAGAAGCAACAAAAAAATTAAATGTGGAATTAATTGAATCTAATAATAAACTTAAAGAATATTCCTTAAAGGTTGAAGAATTATCTGTCGCAAAAGAAAGAGAAAGAATGGCTCAAGAGTTACATGATTCACTTGGTCACTCTCTTATGGCACTTACAATGCATCTTGAGTTTGCTGAAAAAATATTTGATTCTGAGCCTGAAAAATCTAAAGATATAATTTTAAAGGCAAAAAATCTTGCTAAAAATAGTACTGCTACCTTAAGAACTATTGTTGATACCATGAAAGAAGAAAGAAATATTGAGGATTTAAAAAATTCAATTAATGAACTTATTGATAGTTTCAAATTACTTGAAGATATAAAAATTGACTTTATTATGAATCCTCTTTTAGAGGCTTTGAAGCCTGATATTAAACTATGCATTTATAAAACTATCAGAGAAAGCCTAACTAACGGCATAAAGCATGGAAAAGCAAACTTCTTTAACATAGAAGTAGCTTTGAATGATGAATTTGTTAACCTAATTATTAAGGATAATGGTTTAGGTAGTGATAATATTATAAAATCAAATGGCTTAAATGGAATTGAAAAAAGAATTTTAGCATTAGGTGGATCTATTAATTTTTGTAGCAACAAAAACTCAGGTTTCTTAACAAAGGCTGAAATTCCTGTATTTAAGGAGGATAATAATGATTAAGGTGATAATTACTGATGATCAACAAATAGTAAGAGAAGGTATTAAGATGATACTTAGTCTTGATAGAGAGATAAATATTATTGGAGAAGCTTCTAACGGACAAGAGTTACTTAATAATTTATCTGAAAAAACACCAGATGTTATACTAATGGATATTAGGATGCCTATTATGGATGGAGTTGAAGCTACAAGATATATAAAAGAAAAATATCCAAAGATTAAAGTAATTATACTGACTACGTTTAATGAGGATGAATACATATTTAAAGGCTTAAAAAATGGTGCAGATGGGTATATATTAAAAGATTCCGGTTCTGATGATATAATTGGTGCTATAAAAACAGTCTATAATGGAAATATTCTTTTAAATCATGATGTTGCTAATAAAGTGGTTAATGCATTAGCTAATACTTCTCATTCTATTAATGATGTATATGATAAAGAAGATAATAAACTTGATAGCTTAACTCCAAGAGAGTTAGAAGTAGCTAAGTTGGTTTCTGATGGAAAAAGTAATAAATCCATTTGTGAAATACTCTTTTTAACTGAAGGAACAGTAAAGAATTATGTGACAAGAATACTTGAAAAACTTGAGCTAAGTAGTAGAACAGAATTAGCTCTTTATATAAAGCAATATAACTAAAAGCAGAGACTAACTATGTCATAGTCTCTGCTTCTTTTTTTCTTTATTCTAATCTAGATTTTAATATCTCATCCATTGCAATTTTATTAAGTTTTCTCTTACTTAAGGCTTTTGAAATTTCATAAGTAGCATAAATAACTACAAAACCTACTACAAGATAAATATAATTTATTGAAATTGGAAGTGATATACTCATTTCTTTAGTAAGTGATTTAAACATAGCATTTAGTGAAACTATAAGTAATGGTATTCCCAAAATGTAACCTAGGATTACTAAAAATACAGAACTATTTAAAATCATAGAATATACTTCTTTCTTTCTGTAACCTAGGATCTTCATAAGAGATATATTTTCTTTGTTTTCTTCTATTATCATAGAAGTTACAACATAAATAACTATCAATCCAATTATAAAGGATATAAACGCCATAGTTCCAACCACACCTTGAATAGGTGCTGTCATTGCATCAAAGGCATTTTTTATATCATCCTTTGTTACTGTAGTTAATAATTTATCCTGAGGAATGTCAAGCTTTTCAGTGCTCCATAGCCCCATGTAACTATTCTCTGGAAGTTTTAGCATAGTATTGAATTCACTTAGCGGCATATATACATAGTTTCCAACATAAGATTCTGCAATGCTGTCTATTGTTATAGTATATTCTTTTGAATCTAATTTACTTATTACTTTAATACTGTCATTTTCTTTTACATTTAGTTTATCTGCTAATCCTCTTGTAATAATTACTTTATCCGTACTTAGCCTACTTCCTGACTTATCATTAAAAGTAACATATTGTGAGTTATTACTTACACCATATACTGTTACATCCACTTTGCTATTTGATTTTAGTGAAAAAGGTATCTCAGAAAAAGCTTCTCCAGATTTAGGATTATCCTTCTGTAATGAATTAAACACATAACTATAGTTATACTTAAAGGTATCCTCCATTCCTTCATTTACCAACTTATCTAGAGAACTCTTTGCTGCAAATCCAAATAACAGTAACATGGTTGCAAGTGTAACTCCAAGTAATAAAAATCCACTTCTTGCAATACTTCTAAGCTGTTCTCTTATTTTAAATTTTGTAGAGAACTTAAATCTATCTAATTTTAAATTCTTTTCAATGAAACTAACCTTTTTCTTTTCACTTCCACCCCTCATTAGTTCTAGTGGTGAACTTTTTAGAGATTTATTAACTACTAAATATCCTGAAACTACTAAGAATATTATTGGTAATAATACACTTATAACTAAGTATTTAATATCATAGTTAATGGCTCCTACTGGCATATTAAAATATGAAAGCATAAAATTCAGCATCGGTCTTAGTAAAACTGCTCCAAGTATTGTTCCAACGATACCTCCTATTAATGAAATAATTAATGGATATCTTAAATAGTGACTTTGAATTTGTTTCTTCTTATAACCTAGCGCATAGAGAGTTCCAATTATGGAAGCTTCTCTTTTAACTAATCTCCACATTACAATACCAGTTAACACGCAAGTTAGAGTTAAAATAACTATAGGCATAGAGGAACTCATTTGATTTATTCCTTGTAATTTTGCAGTCACATAAGTTACTCTTGGATTAGTTGAAGTATTTGTCCAACTTAATACGGTAGTATTTTGACCTTTCAAGTAATCCTTAAACTCCGATATTCTATCATCTATATTACTTGTGTCTCCATTAAACTTTATTGAATAAAAAATATTACCTCTATCTAAAGCGCTAAATTCATCTTTATTTATTACACCAACTCCAAAATTATTTGCATCTGTTAAAAGATCAGTTTCTGATTTTAATGGATATATATAGTTTGGCAAAGACATAAATCCTGATATTTTATATTCTTTATCATATATCTTTATGCTATCTCCAACCTTAAGTTTATTTGCTTTTGCATAAGCAGGATCTAGTAAAATATCATTACCACTTAAAGCATTTCCTTCAATAATTGCTGGTGTATTTACCTTTGTATTCTCTGAAAATAGCCTCAGCACCTTATCTTTTGATACTGCATAATCAAAGGTTTTACCCTCTTCTATCTTCATATTAAATTTAGCTTCTATTTCTGAAATATTATTTATTTTTTTATCTACCATGAAGTTTGAATCTTCTTGCACATATTCTTTTCCAAAAGATGATAAGGTAGTTTCCATATTAACTGAAAGCAAATTAAACATAGTAAAGAAAATACAACTTATAATAATGAGTGCCAAGGATCCAAAATACTGCGATTTACTTTCTAGAATGGTTTTCTTAATTTTCTTGTTAATAATCATTACCACTCAATCCTTTCTGCTGGCATAATTGTTTCATTTACTTTATCTTCTACTATCTCGCCACTTCTCACCTTAAATACTCTATTTGCCATTGCACTAATAGCGGTATTATGGGTAATCATAAGTACAGTTGTTCCAAATTCTTTATTAACCTTTTGAAGCAGCTTTAATATTTCCCTTGAAGTTGTAAAATCAAGAGCTCCTGTTGGTTCATCACATAATAAAAGCTTTGGATTCTTAACCACAGCTCTTGCTATTGAAACTCTTTGCTGTTCTCCACCACTTAGTTCTTTTGGAAATCTATATTTTTTATCTAACATTCCAACAGCCTTTAATACCTCATCAACTTCAAGGGGTGAATCGCTTATATTAGAAACTACTTCTATGTTTTCACCAACTGTAAGATTAGGAATAAGGTTATAAAATTGAAATATAAATCCCACTTTGTCTCTTCTATAGTCTGTAAGTTTGTTATCTGATAAGGATGTTACTTCTGTATCCTCAATTTTAACTACTCCTGAATCACTTCTATCGATTCCGCCAATTATATTAAGTAGTGTTGACTTACCAGAACCTGATGGTCCAAGTATTACTCCTATCTCACCTTTATTAAGCTCAAGGCCTACGCCCTTTAATACTTGAGTTGTTACATCTCCACTTTTGTAGCTCTTTTTTAAGTTTTCAACTTTAATAAACATATAAATTCCCCCTGTGTATTTTGTCTTATTTTTTACTTCCCATTCCATTTTTTAGAAGCTCTATCATTGCCTTTATGTCTCTTTCATTTTTAGAAAAATCTTCATCTACAATATCTTCTCCAAGACTTCTTGCCTTACTCATCATGTGTTCCTTAATCTTAAAGGATACTCCTGTTATAAAAAGAGTAAGAATATTATCGTCTATATCAGTTCTTATAGAACCATTATTTTGTCCATCTTTGATTAATTTTAAGAGATATTCATTTGAAAGTTTCATCATATATTCCATTGATTCATCAGTTAACCCGCTATATTTTCCTAAAAATACGTCTTGAATGAATATAACTAATTCTCTTTCTTCTCTCATTTGAACCCATACATCCTTAGCATTAGCATAAAGGAATTCAAATAAATTAATTTCTTTATTTCCAAGTGTCATATAGGTACTGTACTTTTTTACTAGAAATTCTATTGACCACTTTACTGAAAACATAAACAATTCTCGTTTATTTTCAAAATACTGATACATGCTACCTTTAGCTACTCCAGCATTTTTTGCAATGGTTCCTATATTCCCTTTTTCAAATCCATTACTTATAAATTCATTTATTGCTGCTCTCATTATCTTCTCTTGTTTCTCAAGAGGTAAATTTAAAAAAGTATCCTTTGGCATATTAGCACCACCTCATTGTTATTTTCTCTATTTACTTATTATCTTAAGCAATCAATTTATTTTTATTGATTACTATCATCCCTCCTTGTGACTCATGAGTCATGTGACCTCTTAGTCATATAATATGACTTTTGAGTCACATTGTCAATATAAATATTTAAAATAAAGACTAAGACCTTTATAGTTGAAAGCAATGTAACACATTTATATATCAAAATAAAAGATTTGAAAAATAGAGAGCCAATGTATGTATAGCAAATGTGATATTTTGTAAATTATGTTATAATAAGTGCTATTAAAAACTATAATCTAATGAACAATAGTAAAATTTTGCGTCGGAGTTTTAATTTTTAGAAATTGTATGGAGGTTGGGAAATATGGATAATATATTATTACTTTTAGAACAAATTCGCTCAATAGCACAACTTGGATTGTGTTATGCAAAAGACCCATATGACCATGAAAGATACGAAAAATTACTTGAATTAGCATCAAATGAATATTCTCAGATATGTAATATTGACGAGAAAATAATTGTTGAACGATTTAAAAAAGAGTTAGGTTATATAACTCCTAAGGTTGGCGTAAATGGAGTAATTATTTCACAAGAAGGAAAATTTCTTTTAGAAAGACGTGCTGACGATAAATTGTGGGGCATTCCTGGCGGTTGGACTGAAACAGGTGAAAGCCCTCAACAATCAATAAAAAGAGAGATTTATGAAGAAACAGGGCTTAATGTAGAAGTTAAGGAAATCATAGACATATTTACGAGGATACCAGGAGATTTCGGACAACCTCATACATCATATCATATATTGTTTTATTGCGAGGTAATAGATGGAAGCTTAAAAGCATCATTTGAAAGTATAGAGATTGGATTCCATGACTTTAATAAGATAACTGAATGGCATAGAGACCATCTTGATATGGCTCAGAAAGCGAAAGAGTTCTTAAATGAATATAATAAGAACATCAATGTATGATAATTTTAGGAGTTATCAAAAATATATTTGTATTGTAACCATTTGTAAGATAATTAATTCTGATAGTTGTGTTAAAGATAGATAATCTTGGTCTGACTACGGAACAAATGAGGGAAATGCTAAATAAAAAATAGACAGATAAAAAGAGTTTATTCTTTCAACTGTCTACTTAACTAGAAATTGTTTAAATTATATAGTTTACTTCTATAGGTGTAAATTGATCTAAATTATAAATTCCTAATACTTTTTCAATGTTTGTAACCTCACTAACTATACGTTC
The DNA here is from genome assembly GCF_028728205.1 of Clostridium sp. 'White wine YQ'. Classification (NCBI taxonomy): domain Bacteria; kingdom Bacillati; phylum Bacillota; class Clostridia; order Eubacteriales; family Clostridiaceae; genus Clostridium; species Clostridium sp. 'White wine YQ'. The sequence continues at coordinate 931,857 of NZ_JAQYUU010000001.1, read as the reverse complement.
AAAGCCATCCTCCCCAAATTTCTGCTCTTCTATTTTCTCAAATAGATCTCCAAGTTCTTTAAATTCTTCAGGATTTACTAACTCATGAAAAGCTGGAAAAATAACTGTATCTTCACGTGCAGAATGAGGGTCATACATATTTATATATAGTGATAACAATCGAATCAATTGAAGGTCATTTTCAAAATAACAGGTATTTTTTGTTGACGAATAAATTATATTATTTGTTAATTTACGTGCTGCATTATGTTGATTTAAAAGTGTATTTATAAGCTCGCTATACTTAGAATTACTTGAAAGTTTCGGAAAAACATATTGTTCCTCTAGTTTTTGATGATAATCTTCAATGAAATGTTGTGCTATCATAGCAGTATTATAAATAATAGTGTAAATATTAACTCCGCTATTCATTTTTTGTCCTCTTAAATATTTCAATGCATCATTATAAATTAATAGCATACGATGCATGACACCGTGCTCACGCATTAAGTCTTCTGTAGGGTAAATCTCAATTTCTTTATTTTCCGTGATATTTGAACTCGTTTCAATCACTTCCTTTTATTAATAAATACTCATTGGTTTAATATATGTTTTAAAATTTATATTTGATAACAAAAGGAGTACTAATTGATATCAATAAAAAAACAATCCAACAAATTTAATTAATGGATTGTTTTTTATATTTGGTATTTAGTTATAAGTAGCTTATGCTTACTTCCAACGTTTAAGTGTTGGTAGTAAAGCTGTCATCTCTTTTCTTGCCTCTTCTTCTCCAATTGCTTTTCCTAAAACAGGAACAATTAGCTCAATCATATCTTCCATGGACATATTGGGATCAATAAATTTTCCGTCTTTATAGCAATTTGTACAGTAAATACTTTTACTTCCATCTGGTTCTTTTGATATGAAATGTGCGTGTTCTTCATTAAAAGGTAAACCACAGCTTTGACACATTGTTACTTCTGTCATCTTCCTCATTCCTTTCGTTATAACTTAATATTATACTAAATTAATTATAAATTAACCCTTTAGTCCATTGGCTTGTCTTTCCATATTTTCTATAACAATATCATGGATATCTCCTAATGAAGAGCAATATTCAAGAACTTTCCATGGAGTATTGGTATGAAAATGTATCTTTATTAATTCCTCATCTCCAACTGCAAGTAAACAATCACCTTCTATGTTTTTTGTTATATATTCATTTATATCATCTTCTGATAAATTTTCTCCTTCGATTAATAACTGTGTATCAAACTTATATTCAATCATAATTATTCTCCTTTAAAAGTAATTCTTCCTATATACTATATTATATATATCTTTTTTCAGAATTTCCATATAATTTTATATAAAAAAGGTCGCAAACCATGTGCGACCTTTTACAAATGATAAAGATTTAATAGAGAATGTTCTTGAACTATATTCATAATTCTAACTATTTTTTCAATTACTTTATTCCCTCAATCTCATTATTTAAAATTCTACTTTTTAAATCTTCAACTTTTTCTTTAATTGTTGTGGCTATCTTTATGAATTCTTCATCACTTTTGCCTGTTGGATCATCTAATCCCCAATCCTCAGTAAGCTTTGCTGGTAAGAATGGACAAACTACGTTGCATCCCATCTTTACTACAATATCAACGTCTGGAATATCAGTTAATAATTTCGATCTGTGATTTTCATTCATGTCTACACCATATAGATCTTTTATTATTCTAACTGCATCTTGATTAATCTGATCCTTTAATTCTGTTCCAGCTGAGTATGATTCAAATACATCCCCTGCAAACAATTTTCCTAATGCTTCTGCCATCTGTGATCTACAAGAATTGTGTACACATATAAAGGCAACTTTTGGTTTATTCATAAAAATAACACACCTTCCTAATTTAATTACTTTTCATCTAGTTGTTTTTGTTTAGTTTTTAGAAGCTTTTTTAAATATAATTGAATTATCATTAAGCTTAGATGGCTTTCCTAGTGAAGTAATTGGTTTTTGTATAATTCCTACAAGCTCCCAACCTTCTTCTCCATATTTATTTAACTCTTCTTCTAAGGATAAATCATTATCTAAACTAATAAATTTATCTACTGTAAATACTTTATATTTCCATTCAGTATTCATAAGTTCACCTCTTTATTAATTATTTGTGAGATTAAGGTCACCAAAAGCTGTTCTTAACTCTATTAAACAATTAATATTTTGTCCTTATCCTTTATTTATTATTTTCAGTCTATTATATTTAAAAGTTCTTTTCCTTTTACATCTTCAGCCTTCCATTCAATAACTGCAAAATTACCACTTGATATTTCATTCACTTTATTAATCCATTGAACTTCATTACTCGCCTTTGCTTTTAGAATTTTGTTGGTGGTTTTTGTTGCATATAAACTTGAGTTAATAACCCACCACTTACTATTAATACCTGCACGTTTTAGGTCTTCGTCTAATCTTAAAGCTTCATAAACTGGTGTTGTTTCAGCTAATGTTACTATAACAACTTCTGTTTCATCTGAATTTTTAAGTTTAGGTAAAAGCTTTATAACAGATTCTGGTATATCACCTTGAGAACGCTGTATTTCTTTATTATAGCTTTGAGTTGAATCTAGCAAAAGTAGAGTATGACCTGTAGGTGCAGTATCAATTACAACTATTTCATTTTCCGACTTTTCAACTATTTCTGCAAAAGCTCTAAATACAGCAATTTCCTGAGTACAAGGAGATCTTAAGTCTTCTTCTACATATTCTAAATCTTCTTCACTCATAGTTTCTCTTGCCTTGCTTAATACTTCTTCTCTATATTTTTCTAACTCTTTCTTCTCATCTATATTACTTATAGTTATACCATAACTTTCATCTAAAACAAATTTCAAATGTGCAGCTGGATCAGTAGTTGTAAGATGCACCTTTTCACCTTTTTCTGTTAATCCTAATGCAATAGTTGCTGCTATTGTGGTTTTACCTACTCCACCTTTTCCCATTGTAAATATAACTTTTTTATTAGAATTATATAAATCATCTATGACAGCCTTTAGTCTAGGAATCTCATCAACATTTAAATTTTCTTCACTTTGCTTTACATTATCTTCTTTTAAAAAAGCCCTTACATTTTCAAGTCCTGTTATATTATAAGGTCTTAATGGTATTTCAAAAGTCTTAAGATTAGTTAAATATTTAGGCATTTCATTTAAAGCTCTTTGCTGCTTTTCATATAATGCAGTCGATAGCATATCATCATGATTTTGAAGCACACCATTAATAATTAATAGCTGATTATTCACACCTATTTCTTGTAACTCTTTAGATGCTCTCTCTGCTTCTTTTAGTGGAGAAGCTTCTGGTCTTGACACTAAAATCAATGTTGTTAAATCTTTATTAGCTAATGCTTTAACTGCATTTTTATAAATCTCTTTTCTCTCTTCTAATCCTGCTAGTTGACCTAAACATGAAGCTCCATGTTTACTATCATTTATAAAATTACTCCAGGCTGAAGGTAGTTGTAGCATTCTAAGGGTATGACCTGTAGGTGCAGTGTCAAATATTACATAGTCATAATCCTTTTGAATCTTTTCATCTGTGATAAAATTTGAAAACTCATTAAATGCTGCTATTTCAACTGTGCAAGAGCCTGAAAGTTGTTCCTCCATATTTTTTATTACTACATCGGGAAGCTTTCCTCTATAGGGTCCAACTACACTCTCCCTATATTCTTTAGCCGCATCTTCTGGATTAAAATTTGCAACAACAAGATTAGGCACTTCCTTTATTTGAGTTCCTTTATTATTAAGCTCAGTATTAAAAACATCCTGTAAATTTGATGCTGGATCTGTACTTACAAGCATTATTCTTTTTCCTCTATCGGCTAAGGTCATAGCTGTTGCACAGGCAGTTGAAGTTTTTCCAACCCCACCTTTTCCGGTAAAGAATAAATATTTAGTTAATTCCAACTCATTTAAATTAAATGGCGTAGCCATATTTACACATCCCTTCGCCTATTAGCAACATCCACCCTTGCATCCGCAACTCTTGGGTTTAACATTAAGTGTAGCTTTTTTTATTGCAACCTTAAGATAATCTTCTGGTATATCTAAAAGAGAACAAAATTCTTCATTAGTTGGATATCCTTTTGTTTTAACTACCTTATCTTCTACAATAATTACTGGAAGAATATCTACTCCATCGCTATTTAACAATTCATTTATAACTTTATTGTCTACAAATGCTTGCGGATTGCTTGTTAGATTATATCTTTCAACCATAACTCCATTACTCTTTAAGTTATTTAATACAGTTGACACTCTTAAAAGCTCCGGATCTACTCCTGGACCACAAACTCCTGTTGAGCAACACATAGCTGGATCAAAAATTATCATTTTTTTCATAAGATACAACTCCTTTAATCATTTATTCTATTTTTCGCAATTCCCTTTTTTAGTTACATTTTTGCATATACAATCATCTGTTTCAGTTATAATGTTCATTAAATACAATATAAGCTTATTGGCCTTTGTATTATCAAGTGCATAATGACTCCATAATCCTTCTTTTCTACATTTAACAAGATCGCAATCAATTAAAACCTTCATATGATGTGACAATGTAGGTTGAGTAAATTCAAAGTTCTCTAATATATCACAAGCACATTTCTCTCCGCAAGAAAGAATATCTAAAATTTCTAATCTATTGGGGTCAGATAAGGCTTTAAAAATTTTTGCATTTATTTCATAATTTTTATCCATTAAATCACCTCTTATATAGATAACTATCTATATATTAATCATAGACATCCATCTATATAGTGTCAATAAGTCTTATATATATTTAACATTTATTAACACAATATATATGCATATCAATATTATATTCAGTAATTCTCTATTTGTTTCTTCATATTTACTATTAAACTCACTCCAAATTTAAAAAGTATATAAGAAGGATTTCTTATATACTTTCATAATCATCTATATATTATTTAATTATATTTATCTAAGGAGCTTCGTTTTTCCATTAAAATTGTGTTTCTCCATTTTCCATGCCTATCTTTTCCTACTTTTTCTCTATATCCAATCTCTCTAAATCCACATTTCTTATGTAAATTCAAGCTTGCCTCATTTTCCTCCATAATACCTGATTGAATTGTCCAGAATTCATGATTTTCTGACTCAGCTATTAAGCTTGAAAGTAATTTCGAACCTACTCCTTTTCCTTTGTAATTATTATCTACATATATACTTAATTCTCCTACCCCTGCATATACACATCTACTTGAAACTGCAGATAATGCAGCCCAACCAATAACTTGCTCTCCATCTACTGCAACCAAACGACAACTCTTAACATGTCCTTTATCCCATTCTTCATAAGATGGACACTCAGTTTGAAAGGTTGAAATATTTGTGTCCATACCTTGCTGATATATTGTTGCTACACATCTCCAGTCTTGTTCTACCATACTTCTAATTTTTATTTCCATGATATTTCCTCCCCAATTTTTTTAAACTTTAATATTTTTTTATTCCTATGATGTCGTCTAACGTATTTAAATTTGATAATAAAGTATTATCATTAACTGTCTCTAAAAAGGACCCTGTTTTTTTTACGTGAATAAGCTTTTTAGACATATATTCTATTGAATTAAGAATCATAAATGTCGGCAAACTTACTCTTGATATTCCTAAATCTATGCAATCATTTATTGAAAATTCTTGTATGTTATATGGGAGACCTGCAGCTATGCTTATAGGCCCGTCTATTTCTTTAGCAAGAAGCTTTATTTCATCAAGAGTTTTTACATATGCTACAAAACATATATCTGCACCAGCTTTTATATATTTATTAGCCCTTTCTATTGCAACTTTAATAGCTTTTTCTCTGTTATCATAAGCCTTTAATGCATCAGTTCTAGCATTTAATATAAAATCATTTTTGCTAAGTTCTTTTTTTATCTTCTTAACCGTGTCTATCTTCTCTAGCATTACACTTTCATTATATATTTTTAAAGTGTCTCCTAACATTTGATGATTTAAATCTTCTATGTTTATTCCTGATACCCCAACACCTATAAATTCTTCTATTACATTACTAAAATATTCCCCATCACCATAGCCATCTTCTGCATCTGCAATAACTGGAATGTTTACTGCGTCAACAATTTCCTTTGTAATTTTCAAATTCCTCTTTAAATCAATATCCTCTTCACTCATATAACCTTTTGCAATAGAAAAACTATATCCAGAACATTGAACAGCTGGGAATCCCGCATACTCAATTATTTTTGCTGAAATACCATCATAGGCATCTGGCATTATAATTGTATTTCCTGAATTTAATAGTTCTTTTAAAACTCTATCCCTATCCATTTTACACCTCATTCTAGACTGAAATTTTCGTATACAAGTTCTTTAAATTGCGTCAGTGTTCATATCTATTATTTTAACACAAATCCATCATATGAAAATAAATTATATATAAAAAGACACACTCTCAATATTTTGAGAATGTGTCTTTCCGCTTTTAATATTAATTATGCTTCTTTCTTAGAACTAAAATACTTTCTTCTCCATGCTAATGCTACATTTACAAGTCCAATCATTACTGGAACTTCCACAAGTGGTCCTATTACAGCTGTAAATGCTTCCTTTGATTCTATTCCAAAAACTGCAACTGCTACAGCTATAGCAAGTTCAAAATTATTACTAGCTGCAGTAAATGACAAGGTTGTTGTTTTCTTATAGTCTATACCTGACTTATAACTGATATAGAAAGAAACTGAAAACATTATTGCAAAATAAATCATAAGTGGTATTGCGATTCTTATAACATCCAAAGGTAATTCTACAATATACTTTCCCTTATAAGTAAACATTACTATGATTGTAAATAATAATGCAATTAAAGCTAATGGACTTATTTTAGGTACAAACTTTTTGGTATACCATTCCTTACCCATTTTAGGCTCTAAGAAAAGTCTTGTTAACATACCAAGTGCAAATGGTACTCCAAGATAAATTGCTACAGAAGATGCTACTTCTCCCATTGAAATGTCTACTTTATAACCAGTTAAGCCTATCAATGTTGGTAAAACTGTTATAAAAATATAGGAGTATATTGAATAAAATATTACTTGAAATATTGAATTAAACGCTACAAGTGCAGCTGCATATTCTGTATCTCCATCAGCTAAACTATTCCAAACAATGACCATGGCAATACATCTTGCTAGTCCTATTAATATTAGGCCTGTCATATATGCAGGATATCCCTTTAAAAAGACTACTGCTAGAACAAACATTAGTATTGGTCCTATAATCCAGTTCTGTACTATTGATAATCCTAGAACTTTTGGATTTCTAAACACTTTTCCTAGTTCTTTGTAGTTTACTTTTGCAAGTGGTGGATACATCATAACAATTAACCCTATTGCAATTGGAATAGATGTAGTACCAACTGATAACTTAGATAACCCTTCTGATAAACTAGGCACACCCCAACCTAAAAGAATACCTATTGCCATAGCAAGAAATATCCATAACGTTAAATAACGATCTAACCAAGATAACCTTGATGTTTTATTACTCATTTAAATCACTCCTATTTTGCATAATTATTAAAGTCAACTTTACCTTCTTTTAAATCATCACAACTTAATCCACTCTCTCTATATTTCTTAAGTCTTTCATGGTCATCATTACACTTATTCATTTTAGCTGCATGGGTTCTAATGATTTCATTTATAAAAGGATATTCCTTTATTGTTTCTTCATTTATTTTGTAGTACACATACTTAGTAACTTTATAGTAATCTAATATTTTAGCATTAGTTAGCTTATTTAAGTGCCTTGACGCATTTGATTGGTTGATATTTAGTATAACTTCAATCTCACAAACACAGAGTTCTTCGTCTTTAAGAATATTTAATATTCTTATGCGTGTCTCATCTGATAATGCTTTCATCACTTGTACTAAATCCATTCTTTCACCTCTCATATGATTATATTCGCTTTTAATCATATGACAATCCTATTGAATTTGCAACCTTTATTTTTAGGTTCTTTTAAGAAACAGTGTACATAATACACAATATTTTAGATGAACTTTTCAATGAGTTCCTCTAATGCACATTTTAAGAAATATTGTATTAATTATTATTAATTTATTCCTAAAATGCCCATAAAAAAATTGCACTCCATTGAAATTTAGAAGTGCAACTTAAAAGTTTATTTTTATTAAAGATTTTTGTGCGAACCGTCACAATATGGTGGATTGCCAGTGTGCTTACAAGCACAAAGATATGCAGTCTCATCTTTTTCAGCAGTAAATGCTAGTGGTTCAAATGAAGTACCCTTATGGTTTCCATTACAAAATGGTTGGTTATCACTTTTACCACAAGTACAATAATAATAAGTTTCACCTTTTTTCAAATCAACAGGAATAGGTGCTTTTCCTGCAACAACAGGTTTATCCATACTTATCTCTCCTTATCTGGTTAAATATATTCTACAAGAATTACTTCATTTTATTTTATGTATCGGTTTATATTTTATACTCTATTTATGTTGTTACTCATTCCTATATACTTTCTATTTCTGGATACTTCAACATGTTCACAATAGAGGCAGACCTTACTCCTCAAAATTAGTAGCACATCACAAACTTATTAATAATATATAGTGAATTCAATTAATTTTTAGGAGATATAAATATGTTGTCTAGAGATGACTTCATAAGGCAATCACTCGAATTGCATCTTTTTTTTGCTCGTATTATGAAAGAACATTCCTTCTTTTTACAAATTAATTTCACACCAACTAGTTCCGGTTATATTTCACAAGCAGATAACTTTCGTATGGGATTTGATAGACTTTTATCTGAAGCTATATCCCTTTCAAATGGCGTTGTAAGTCCTGAAGTATTGCAATCTGGTGAAGTATTCACACCTTATACATTGAAAGCTGAAATGGCCTCATCATATTATACCGGAGTAAATATTCCACTTGGCATAACTGAAGCTGAAAGCAGATTAGCTTCGGGCCACATAATGATTAATAAATCTGAGCTTGAGCAAAGAGTGTATATGCTAAACCAAAGAATTATGTCACTAGTTAGTGCTTTAATAAATTATAAAACTAAGCTCCTATCAGATATCTTATCTTGTAGGATATTTACAGATAATTATCCGCTACTTGTTGATCATATTTTAAGAGAAGCAAAATTTTATCTTAATATAATTCAAAAATTGCAGAATCATCAAGAAGTCAATTTAGAGAGAGAAGCTTATGAACAGGAAAGTTTCTGGAATAGAATTATGGCAGAACATTCAAAATTTATACACGGTCTTCTTGATCCAACTGAAAATGAACTAAAAAAAGTAGCTGAAAACTTCGGAAATGAATTTGACCAATTGACTTTAGAGGCAAAAGAATCTATGACTATGACAATACCACTAGCTAAAGTCACAGAAGATAGTCTTAATGCAACTGCTCGAATAAGTAAGTTTAAAGCACAAGGCACTGAAGGTATATTAGAGTGTAAGATTAGATCTATAATAATACCTTTATTAGCTGACCATACCTTACGTGAAGCAAACCATTACTTACGTTTATTAAAAATATTTAATAATTCAGTTTCAAATTCATATATTTAAAGATACCTCACCTACTATTTATATAAAAACATGAAAAAAATACTGGAATAGCTTATAATTATAGGCTATTCCAGTATTTTAATTTAAACCACAATAATATTGAATTTATTTTTAATATTTGGTAACATTACATAATACTACTATACTTTTTCTGGAGGATTAAAATATGAAAAGTAAAGGTTTAATAAAAAAGATTTTACTTCTTTCCTGTGCAGCTTTAGTCATTACACTAAGTGGCTGTACAAAAGCACCAAGTAACACTGCTAACACTTCAAAATCAAGTAACGATTATAAAAGTAAATACAGTGGTAAAAAGCCTATTGTAACTATAGAAATGGAAGATGGATCTAAGATTAAAGCAGAACTTTATCCTGATGTTGCACCTAAAACTGTAGATAATTTTGTAGACTTAATTCAAAAGAACTTCTATGACGGAGTAATTTTTCATAGAGTAATTCCTGACTTTATGATTCAAGGAGGAGATCCAACTGGTACAGGTACTGGAGGATCAGATAAAACTATTCCTGGAGAATTTAGTGAAAATGGCTTCAAGAACGACTTAAAACATACAAGAGGGGTTCTTTCAATGGCAAGAACTAATGATCCAGACTCTGCAAGTTCTCAATTCTTTATTATGGTAAAGGACGCTCCAAGTCTTGATGGGAAGTATGCTGCTTTTGGTAAAGTAACTGAAGGTATGGACGTTGCAGATAAAATCGTTAGTGTAAAAAGAAATTCTCAAGATAAGCCACTTACTGACCAAAAAATGAAGAAAGTTACTGTTGAAATACAATAATTTTGAAAGCCTTGATAAAATTAATTATCGAGGCTTTTTTAATCTCTTTAATATAAAGCTAGTCTATCTACTCTGCACTAGTATACCCACGGATAAAATGATGATGTCCGTCTGCAAACTTTACTTGTGCTTCATAGTAATGATAGTGAAGTCCATTAGGCATAGTTATTGATGGACCTGTTCTAGTTTCATATTCATGTGCATGATCTTCATGATAAGTAGTTATT